>NZ_JBLSDG010000005.1:0-103228 GCF_052315375.1 Caldiplasma sukawensis | reverse complement strand
TGGATCATTCACAAAATATTGCCTGTACTTTTCCCTAAGAACTGTGTCGTAAAGGTCACTCACACAGTAACATGGCTATCCCATGAATAAATGTTATTGTTCCCTTATCTGTTCAGGGAATGGGTTTTTAGAAATCCTCATCATAATTGTGTTGTATTTCTCTATTAAATTATGATCAATAAAGTCATTCATTGTAAAATGCCTTTCCATGAATAAATGTTATTTTGTTTTATGAGTTGTATTAGAAAACCTCTACAATTTGAAAAATTTAGATCTGCTAACAGCAAATGGATATTCAATGAAGGAAAATATACAAATCAAGTGGGATCTACAGATAGAATGAAAAGCAAGGAAATAACTGGAAAGAATGAACTAATAGATCATTCAATCATCTAGAGATTTGTTGAAACATGCTGCAATGATCTTGAGGGAGTCATCTCAAGGATCGAACTTGCGGAGAAAATTGCATTCACGTAAAGGAACATAGGTTATTAGAGAGCACCCATATACTTCAGATGTGTCAAATTAAAACTTTATCAATGAACTCACACAAAATGTGATGAGCAAATATTTTTTTTAAATGGATTATAAGGGGGAGGTTTGGGAGACTTGTATGCCATAAAGTGAAACAGTTCCATTCCAATTTGCATTTTCTCCAATGAA
Organism: Caldiplasma sukawensis; assembly: GCF_052315375.1. Lineage (NCBI taxonomy): Archaea > Methanobacteriati > Thermoplasmatota > Thermoplasmata > Thermoplasmatales > Cuniculiplasmataceae > Caldiplasma > Caldiplasma sukawensis. The sequence continues at coordinate 102,565 of NZ_JBLSDG010000005.1, read as the reverse complement.
TTCAATTGTATCATAGAAGGTGTTTAAGGAAAAATTTACACTAATATAACAAACTTGATTGATCTTGGAAAAATTTGTCCCTCTTATTTTGAATTCTCTGAAAATATTTCCGGTGTCATAATCAAAAATAAGAATTTTCATTGAATTATTAACTGAATTATTTGAAACAGAGATTTTTAAAGTCGCAGTATAGTTACCAGGGGGTAAATATTTAAAAGGTCCATACCACAAAGAGCCATTGGGATTTACGCTCACTAGCTTATTTTGATTCATGTATGTTTCATTATAATTGGAAATTCTCATCTCAGAAGGTGTAAAACAATCTAACGTGGGAGTATAATATATAATTTGTCCTTTATATTTATATTTCAATAAAATTATTCCGTGATATTCAGCCATTATCCCATAATTGCCATTTTTATACAATTCTTGAACAACGTCAAACATATTTAAACTATAATTTGGAACATCACTATAATAGTTAAAGCTATTGCTATTGCTATCAGCAATAACATATTGTATTTTTTTTGTCCATACATGCTCAGATAGTTGAAATGTTAAGTTATTGGGATATCCGAACACATAACCAATAATAGAATTGGGAATATTTGGACTGTGCACCAAAACTTCAGGTAAGTTATTTTCTAATAGTATAGAATTACAATTCTGAGGTATCAGACTAATTACATTTTCTAGATACATCTCATCTAAGGTATTGTCCTTTAATATCCCTGACAAGTTATAATTATTTGAACTGTACTCATTTATTGGTGAATACGGTTGATATATAAATGCTAACAAAATTATGATAATAAATATAGTGAAAGGAACTTTATTTAATTTTAATTTCACAAATAAATAAAATAAATTTTTATTAAGTTTGAATTTGTTATTAGAATTCTTTGCATCCATTTTTTTGCTTAAAGATAAACCTTCTGAGGTTCCTAAAAAAAGGAAAGGGATTATTGAAGAAGAATATTGATCACTAATAATATTAGGGTATATGTATCCCTGGTTATTAGCTATAAAAACTAATATAAAGAATGGAGCAATTAGTATTGCCCATTTAATTGATTTAAATGGAATAAAAAGGAATGGTAGAAAAAAAAATATAATGGTAATAAGCTTGGAAGAAATATTTATAAAAGGATTGTAACTTACTATATGAAGATCAGAAGAAAGACTAGCATTAGGAAAAAATAAAAGCGATATTAAATATGCAAAAATAGTAAATGAGAGAGCAACTACCAGAAAAATTATTATATATGTATTTTTTTTGCTATCTTCTTGACTATTGTTTAATTTTAAACTATTTTTGCTAAAAATATTTTTTATTAGTTCATAACCAAGAAAAAGAATTGGAAACATCATATATGGAAATCTCACTAAACCTGAAAGGAAGAAAAATAGAATTGATAATTTATATTTGTTGCGCACATAAAAATAATATCCCAGCATGAAAAAAAAGATAAAAAAAGATTGTGCATGAACATCAAACCAATTTACTCCTGCTAAACTAAAAAAAAACAAGTATGAAATTGAAAGTAATAAAGAGACAAAACTTGAATTATTATGAAGTCTTGAAATTTTAAAGATTACAATTGCCGGAAGTGAAAGAAATAAAGTTTGCACATATAACAAAAGTAAAAGGCTATGAAAATATGAAATCGGTGAAATTAAAATCCTAATTGGCGAGTTTAAAATGTAATATGAAATAGTATGTAAATTTCCATCAAATATTTGAAATAACCCTTTATAGAAAATTCCCAAATCATAAACATAATTGTGAAGTGTAGTAAATTTGTAGTAAATTATGTCTAACCAAATTGCATTGTATAATATAACCATTACCAAAACAATGAGAAAGTAACGTATACTGAATATTTTGTATTTAAAATTCACTTTTTTAAGAGAACTTTCCATTAACATTTCATATTTTTTCTAAATATTAACTTTTTTATGCTTTTATTATTGTGTTACAAAAATTGATCAAAAGCATCACAATGCTAGAAAATGATGATTTTAATATCATAAGTTTGAACAGATACAAGAAGAAGATCTTATGAAATGTGCTTTTCAAATTATAAAAGCAGTTTCCTGAATTCCAATTATTCAGCTAAATGGAGTTCCTACCCAGTAATGTAAAATAGGCTGAAATATGCCTATGGCAAATCATATCTCCTGATGAAGACAGTAATTCTATTAAATGCTTCATTTATGGTGATAGGAAAGAAATGGCCCATATAAAGAATTATGATTGAAGAGTACAGATGATTAGGTTATGAAGAGTATAATTTATGTCCAGTATCTAATCATAGATTTTTTTAAGAACAATCACAAAAACAAGATAATAGTTATTGAGGACCATAATGATAAGGTTTCTCTAGAGTGATTTTAAGATTATTCAGAATATAACCGTTTGAATATTATTATAGACCTAGATAAAGGGATATTCAAAGGAAGGATTCAACCGTAATGGAAAGGTTCAAAGATTTTGAATAAGAAAGTAGAGCATTAGGTTAAAAGAGATAATCATCAATATCAAGGAATATTTAAACAAACGTGAACTTGAAGAATGTAAGAAGTGAGTTGGAAGAAAACAATCTTAGCCTTCCTCTTTTGAACATCGAGGGAATATCAGAATCCAGAAATCTCATTAAACCTCTTAAATCTGGCCTTCTCTTTTAGATCTGAATAAAATATATATAAATGAATCTTGAGTGATCCATCTCAAGCTCATTAAGGATATATTCAACAAAGAATGGCAGAGATGCCATAATACCTAGGATAAGACAATACTCTTGTAATCAATGGAACAGATTTAAAAGAATTGACAATGAAAACAGACACTGCATCACAGTTATATATAACTTAATTTGATGAATAAGGTGAATTTACTTGCAATATGACTTGAATATATCAAGTAAGTCACTTCTAAGGATAACTGTGATATTAGATCGTTCCACAATTCAATAAAGAAAGACAATATCTTGCAATCTGAGTTTCTGGATTTCCATGATACCTTCATTGCCATTAGGAAACCAGTCACAGATTACAATGAATATATTTCGCAGTAATCTATTAATTTTGCTCCCCTAATGGAGTTCAGGAGAAAGTTCACAGTTGATATAAAATTAAGGAAAAGATACTAGAGAAAAAATTTCAGTTAAGACTAAATAAATAATAAAGAAATGTGTTCCAAATTCTGCTGGATTAGCTTCCAAAAATAATTTTCCTCTCCTGAAAGTTAATTTATATGAAATCATAGCTGAGACTAATCCTTACATGTTTAATTTATTCATTTTCTCGAGCTTGACTACGTTTACTGAATATTTTATGGAACTCAAATAGTTTTTTGTCATACCATCCTACAATATGATGTGTCAATGTGTGCTCTATGCTTTAGCAAGTTAATACTTATTTGGGTTTCCACTCCATATCTAAGAAAATAGTATTACAAAGATAGTATTATGATATGACTAGATTTATCCAGATTGATTCCATTTTGTTTTCTCTATTTCACATATGGATGAAAATTCTCTATTTGATATAGAATTTTAAGACCTTTTTTTACCCTCTATCTTATTGCACGATCTATTCATATGAATACAACAATTTTCTCTGCATATTCAAAGAGAAAGATGTCACATATCATTCCAATAATTGGATTTCATGTTTTTAACCTTTAGCTAAAATTCTAATTATAAAATAATTATTATTTTCATGATAAAATTCCATCTCCTTCCTCATCCTTTCCATTTCTTAGATCAATACTTTCTTTTCTCTTATCATTTATGACATTTCCAAACTCAGTAATCCAACTAAGGCAAGTTTTAAGGATAATTCAGAGAGGCCTTCAAGATTTTCTAATTTTTCTCCTATAAATATATAGTTGAATTTCCTTCGAATTTGCTTCAAGACAATCTTCTAATGTTGCATATTTATTTAACTTGTTCACAGTATTCTCATTTATATCAATTGCATTACAAAGATATTTAAATGGCAGATCCGGTAACATTCTGAGGATGTTACTTTTTGTTTTTATATGCAAACTGCTTTTATCTGTTATAAGTTTTCTAAGGTTCCTTATATTTTCAGATAAAGAAAATATCTCTTTTTCTTATCTTATCATGAAATATCTATCGATTAATTTTGAATTCACTATACCATAATCATATTTCTATAGTAGATTTCTTCCCAACTCATAACTCAAGACTATTTAGAATTTTTACATGGAAGCAATCTAAAGTTAAATGGTTTAATAAATTGAAATAATACACTTCTATAAAATTCAGGTCAATTTTATTTATCATGCAGGGAAACTTAGGTGTTTTGATCATCTCTCACTTTTTTTAAATTCAGGAAAGAAAAGCAATAACCTAGGAAATTTAGATAAGAATGTATTAAAAATTGTCACATATGCAAAAGTTTCACAAGAGTTTGTAATAAATAAATTTAATTTATTTTAAAATAGACTTCTATATCTAATTAACCATTTTTTTTGTGATGAGATAAATTTGTTAGAGCCAGGACAATAATAATGGATAAAGATGGAAGAATCATGGAGATATTATACAAGATTTTAAAAAAATGAAAAGAACCCCTCTTATTTTAAAAAAGATTTATTCTTTTGATCCTTAGAATTCAATAATAACTTTATCAAAAGCATGAAAAAGGAAAGCTAAGATATCTTGGGGAGATCACTGAGAGAATACATAATCTCTCATTTAACGCGGAAATAAAAGTTACAGATATCTCAAACAGAACCGTTTCCAAGATGCTGACAAAGAGCAACAGTAAACCTCATAAGATTAGATATTACATTAAGAAGACTGAGCCAGAGATACCTCATTTTAAAGGGGTGTAGAAATACCAAAAAATCTATGAAGAAAGTCTGACTGTCTTTTTCTGATACCAAGAAAGGCCTAGCATTAAGGCTGTAGTGTAAATATATCCTAATAAATTTTTGATCCTAATCATGGGCATGTTTCCAGGAAAGATGACTATCTGAGGAATGAGATATCTTCATTTATTGCCGTATCAATATCTTCTCAGTTTATATTATACACTAGAAGAAAAAAGCCACGACCCGATGAATTCATAAGATTCATTAACATTGTGCATAAGTAATATTCTTGGGAATATGTTATCACAATAATCCTTGCTTACCACTCCTTACATTCTTTTAATGAAACAATAGAATATCATTACAAATAACTACAGAAAATGGGTTTTTCATTTATTCCAAGAGATGTATTATGGCTAAATATAATAGAAAAGTGCTTCAGCTAGATAACATTGACAATATTATGAGAATATTGGCGGATTAGAAGAAAGACTTGAAAAAAGGATTCTAAGTTACACAATTATAAGAGACAAATAGATAAATTGTTTTCTTCAATTTGAAATGAAGGATGGATAAGATGCTAGGTTGAAAAGGAGTATGAAACTACGATTATAATTAGGGAATTCTATATTAAGAGTGCATTATTCATATTTTTAGTTTGCTACTATCTCTCATTTTTAATTTTTGGACTATATTTGGTTGATTCTAATTAGCTAATGCATATTATTTGTCTTAATAATGCTTTCAAATTCAGAAACCATGTTATCTTCTGAAAAATATAAAGCAGTTTTTTTCCCCTCCTCTGAAATTTTTGCAATCATATCACTGTTTTGTGATAGAGAAAGTATTGCGTTCGAAAGTTCATTTACATTTTCGATTTCTACCAACACAGAATTAACACCATCTATCAAATATGTGTCATATCCATCAAATTTTGTAGAAATTAATGCACAACCATTAACCATTGCTTCTAAGTTGACAAGTGGAAACCCTTCTGTCCGAGAGGGTAGAATAAAAATCTTACTCTTACCATATAATTTCTTAAGAAATTCATCTGATATATTTTCGTGATATTCAATCCATTTTGGAACTTTCTTTTTGTTCAGGTTTCCGAAACCTATTAATTTAAAATTTTTTAATTCATCCTTTATATTATTTAACGCGTTTAATACAACATCCGACCCTTTATAGTATTCATTTCTCAAAGGAAATAAAATTATATTTTCTTTCGTTTGGCTAACTTCCTTCCAATAATTAATATCTATACCAATATGAAGAAATAGTGGATCATCAGATTGAAATCTTCTTAGAAGACTAGAATTAATTACTACCTTCTTAAGCGGGAGATCATATGAACGTCTTGCATAAGATGATAAAGAACCTGAAAATGAAGGGTCATCTTCTTTATTTTGAATAAGGTAATATTTATTATCACAATTTAATTTTATTTCATTTACAAAAAAAGCGGTACCCCACCAAGTAGCAAAAATATTTTTAATATTTAAATTGTATTTTTTATCCTTCCTCAATACAAATATTGGGATATTCTCTATAATTGAAAAATCGTAACTTTTTCCGTATATATGTTGAATAACCTTTGAGAACGGCTTAATTATCTTTTTGGGCAATAAATCATATAATTTCTCGTGTATATTCATCTTATAATTAATCTGTTTATCATTATTGTCATTAATTCCTAGTTCTTTTCTTATACTACTATTACTTATTATGAAACATACTTTATATCCTTTCTTTTTTAGTTCTCGCGTGATCCTAAAAACAATCTGGTCACCACCAGATGGTCGTTTCAAAGGCAGAGAACCAAGAACAAAAGCCACGTCAAAGTTTATTTTTTCCATAAATCACCTTCATTTACTTAATAATACTTTTTAAAAATTGAGTGAATTTATCCTCCGAAAAATTTTCTTCCATTCTAAGTCTCCCTCTCAGTCCCATTTCTTTCGCTTTATCAATATTTAAAGATAAATATTCCATTTTTTTTGCCATTTCACTTGGTGAACTTATCAAATAACCTGTTTCTCCATCTTTCAATATTTCTATCGGACCCCCCTCATTGATTGAAATTATTGGTTTATAACTGGCCATCGCTTCAATTAGGACTCTTCCGAAATCCTCATTTTTAGCAGAGAATAAGAAAGCCAAAGAATCCTTGAGGTATCTATTTTTCTCATCTTCTGAAACATTCTCCTTAATTTCAACATTCATTTTTTTTTCGTAAATCAACGATTTAATTTTATTTCGATATTGCATTTCTGTCTTTGTGTCAACAAAACCAATTAGTATTAATCTATAGTCATCGTATTTACGAGAAAAAATTTCAAAAGCATTTACTAAGAATTCAAGCTGTTTCATTGGGGCAATTCTTCCAATAGAAACAAAGTATTTCTCATAATTCCCCAAGTGATATTTATTTTGGTCAATTCCTTGATACATTACTTTGGAAGGAATATTATAATATTTTTCAAGCCTAGTTTTAACATTCTCGCTAACAGCAAATATTTTTCCTGAATTCTTAAGAATTAAATACTTATATAAAACGTTATAAAAATTTGAAAAACTCTTCCATATAAAACGCCCTAAGAGGCCTTTAAAAACAATGTTAGAATAAAAATTAATATTATCAGAAAAATAACGTGGAGGAGTATTAACAACCAAAACATCTGATTTTGGTGGAATAACACCCCCAGTAGAAAATAAGACGGAATATTTTGATTTTAACTTTTTTAAAGTTGCAGGGTATATATGTATAATTAATTCTTTAATAAGGCCATTCTTAGAGTGCTTATAAATTAACAACAACATTTTAGATAAAATAGTCCCATTCTCTATAAGTGAGTTTGAATTTGGTCCAAATAAAAAAATAGCTTCACAATTTGTTATTTTTGAAATATTTTGAATAAGCTCCTTTTCCCCACCATTAGAATTGTAAGCAGCAATAATGAGCCATTGCTTTTTGTTTACCTCTTGTTGATTCAGTTTTTCTGAGTTTATGCCCAATAAACCTCAACACCTATATTATGTTCTATTTTAATATATTTCCGCTTTGAGATATTTTGTATTTTTATATATACAATTTACAATAAAATAAAAGGTAATTATTGTATATTATGGCAACTACACGATGAATTATTTAAATAAATTGGAACATGATGTAGCCATTTACTTTAGGTTATTGGAAAACTAATATAATTCCATTTTTTGCTGAAGTTATAATTTATTAACGTGAGATATTACATTACATCCTTCTAAGTACCAAAACAATGAATGTCTGTTTTTTATAGAATTTCTATGTTGTCCTACTTTGTGAGATACTTACTTTGTGAGATAATGGCAGTGCAGAATGTACTTTCACGTTATTCTGCTAACTGTTAATATTTTCACATAAATGCCGGAATTCCTAAGAAGTACGCAGACCCCTCTGTATCCTTTTATTTTAAATTAAATATGTTCGGATATTTGTGCTTTAAATGTTCATTATCTCCCTCTCTTGCTTTAATAAATTGTTGATTTGAAATGTCTATTTCATTTGATATAAGTGCAAAGGCAATATTTTTCTTTATAATGTCAATAGCAATCTTTATTTGCTCCAATGTCGACCTTTTAAAAAAAATCTATTGCAGATGTCCACCACAAATCAATCTCTTGAGATAATCTATCCATTTTTAGTATTTTTTTCTTTTTATGTTTCACAAATTAACTTGCTTTTACCATCAATAAACTTTTCTTTCTAACTGTGAGGCTTTACTACAGATATTTTGTATCTAGGAAATAATTTATCAATGATTGTTGCTGTCGGTGTGTCTCGACCACTATTTTTATCTTCTTTTTAGCAGGGTATATATGTGTATGAGGATAAAAGGTCAATAAACTCGAAGATATCAATTTACATAGTTTCAAGATGTCCGAATCCTTAAATCAGGATAAATGATTTAAACCTTAACAAGATATCCATTATATAAAACATGTACAAAACACATAATCAAATTTATTAAATTTAAAGAATGAGGATATATAGAAGGTAGGCAATTAAATGGATAATGAGATAAAATATTTAAGGGATTAGGATGCAATCAGTTGACGCTTCTTTGTACCCCTTATTTCAATTTAGATAAATTTCAGGATGCTTAAAATATTCTACGAATGAATTATTATTTAATTTTCCCAAGTTAAATTTATTGAATTGCTCTGACGGCAAAATAGAATTCAGTAAGATTTCGAATATAGTTGTAAAGATTATTGAAAAAATGAATCTTTAATTATTACCTAAGAATTATAGTAATAAAATTGTAAAAAGAAAATTAATTATATAGAGGGATGGTTGCACATCTTAATTTTATATATTTTTCTTTATGAAATATTTTTTCATTAACGAGTTTTGAATTCATTTCATAATGTTTCATTAGATTTGAATTTTCTAAAAACCAAAGTAAATTTTACCACGATTAGTAGCATTTTTTTGGTACGCAAATTTGTGTCACAGGGTAAGTAATTTTTCAACATAATTTTATTATCATATGGTTTTAGGCAAAAAAAGAAACGTTATATTATTTAATTAGACAAACCCAATACTAATATTAGCCGATTGTTAAGCAGATTATAAGCACTTACTAAAAATAAATTTATAAATGGAAGAAGCATAACTATTTAATATAATCACGTAATAATGTCACATTTCAGGAGTTGAGTTGGGCGAAAATTGCCTTTATTTGTGACCGTGTAAACCCATTCTATTTTGGAGGGTATGAATATTTAATTTATAATTTATCTCAGAGATTAGCAAAACTACATAATGTAACAATATTTACATCGATGAATGAAGAAACAACTAAAATAAATGGAGTCGTTTATGTCAGGATCGCAAAGAGATATAGATACGTGAATTCCAGCGGAATTCATAATATAAAGGATTCGATAAGATTTGCACTAAACGTATATAAAAATATAGATAAATTCAATATTTATGATATTGTAATAATTAACACAATACCATATTTTCTATATGGAAAAATAATTAGGAAAATCAAACCTAAAAAAATATCTATTTTTCATGAAGCTTGGCATGATTATTTAAAGGAAGTTAATCCTATTTTAAGATATCTATTGCCTATAGAAATAAAGGGCATAGTAAATCATAGTAATTTGATTGTTGCAGTATCTTCTATAACTAATAACTCATTAACTAAAAATTATGGAGCAAAGAATGTAATAACAATCCCAATAGGAATAGAATTGGAGCCGTTTTTCGATGAGGTAGAACAGAAATATGACATTATATATCTTGGGAGATTGGCCAGTATTAAACACATAGATACACTTATAAAAGCGGTTAGGCTAGTAACTCATAAAATCCCTGATGTTAGTGTGTGCATTGGTGGAGAGGGGGATGAACTGGATAAATTAGTTGAGTTGACTAGAAAACTAAAATTAGAAAAAAACATTTTCTTCATCGGAAAATACAAAGATGAAGAGAAATTTAAATTGTTGAGATCTAGTAAAATCTTTGTTTTACCCTCAGAAAGAGAAGGATATTCAATTTCAACCCTAGAAGCTATGTATTGCGGAGCGGTTCCAATAGTATCAAAGCCAAAGTATGATGAAGTCTTTGGATGTTCAGATTTCGTAATTAATAATGTGACTGGTTTGTATTTTAGCTTCGGAAACATAATAGAGCTTAAAGAGAAAATAATATACCTTTTATTAAATAAAGATATTTTATCTAAGCTTAAGTACAATGCGCAAAACATATCAAAAAAATTCAGCTGGGTAAATGTTTTAAAAAAATATGAGGAAGCCATACTTACTATTTGATTTATGCTGTATAAAATAAATGGATTTCTCTATCTTTTTTTTAAGTAATTATTAACCCTCATTCATTTTCATTTTGTGAAATCCGGGAAACTTTTCAGGAAACTTCTTGATAATGAGTATATTTGTATCATTAAGGAAATATGGTTTGATCTCCAGAGAAAGATGCTTGATATCATCTTGGATTCTCCAGGATGATCAAAATTCACATGTACTGTATGTATACATTGTGTGATATATACTATGTGCAGATAATGAAGAAAGTAGATGGAGAAAACTTAACATCTTTAATTATCTTGTATATGTCCATGGAAGAGAACCGATAATAAAATGCAATGAACATGTAAAGAAAAAATTCAATCTTTCATGTGCAGCCGGATCAAGAATGCCAGATATAATCAAACGGGGAAAGTCAAATAAGAGGAAAAATGATGGCATAATGGAGGTAATAAAATATGAAATAAATTAAGCTGTTGTAAAAGGATTGAAAGACAGGGCCCTTACATCATTTAAGTATTTTTATATTTCAAAAAATCTATCCATTTTTGATAGATTGATTTCCTTTGTTCCTATACAAAATTCGAGATAATACCTTTAAAAACATTTTAATTTGAAATGATCTTATAAATTAAGCGATAATTGAAAACATAATTTAGTCAGTATGGATGGTAAACTCTGTATTGACTGTGGTTTCCATTCTGATCTCTTCATCCCATAAATACAGTGATTATTGAAATTTAAAAACCTGCTATTACACCTATTGTTAATACTCAAAACTCTCACTATTACTTTAAAATATAAATTGAAGATATTCCTTAAAGATACCTGTAATTAAACTATACCTTAAATTACAAGCTGATCTCATTAAGTAATGGTTAACCTAAATGCGTTTGAAATATTCCACTTTTTTCTAATGATCTTAAATTTAAAGAATAAAACTACATTTCATTCTATAATAATTTATTGAAAATTATACATATTATTTTTAAAGAAGAAATAGTAAAGATTATTTTCTTCTCCTTATGATTGCTATCGCGGAGCTTATCAGTGCAACTGCAATAATAATGCCTACTATTGCATACAATTCTGTGTCTGATAGCCCTGACGATTCTTTATTATTTACTGTTGATATTATTTTGAATGATATGGATTCAGATGTGTTTTTTCCATTGACTGTTATGCTTCCAGATGAAATTGTTAGATTGTAACCAGTAACAGATGATACCGTGAACGAATATGTTCCATTTGGCTCAGTGAATAAGATTGTGTCTGTTGTTGATGATTCTGTCAATCCGTTAAGTTTTACAGACCATTCAGTATCAGAAGGCAGGCCGGACTCTATGAATTTTACCGTATATGTTACCTGTGAGAACTGTACTGATATTGATTTTGAAGAACCATTCACTGTGAATATACCTCCGTTAGCATGATAGATCTTATCGACTGTACCTATTGTGAATGAGTATGATCCGTTGATAAGTGTGAATGAATATGATGATCCCGTTATAGCTCCTGAAGACATTCCGTTTGAAAGATTCACAAACCAAGGAGTGCCGGAAATTAATCCTTTATCAACAAATGTTACTGGATAATACGCCATTTGTTTTAATGTTGATATGATGCTTACAGATCCAGAAAGATAGTTGGCAACATAGATATTTCCATTCGAGGAAACAAAAGCTAAACCCTCTGGATCTTTCCCAACATCAATTGTCAAGATAACTCTGTTAGTTGAGCCGTTAATGACCGATAGATTGTTGGTATTGGAATTTGTTACATATATGTAGCCGTTCACTGAATCAAATAGTACACTATGGGGGTTTAAACCCACAGATATGTTTGATATTACTTTGTTAACTGTTGGATTAATTAAGGAAACATCTTGTGAAAGATCAGCTGCTATATATATGCAATTGTTTAATGAATCATATGCTACTCCCGATGGTCTTAATCCCACAGGGATAGATGTAATAACCCTGTTTGTTGTACTGTTAATAACAGAAACATTTTCTGAGTTAGAATTGGTTACATAAACATAATGGTTCAATGAATCGTATGCTGAATTACAGGGGCCTGATCCCACAAGGATCGTAGAAATGACCTCGTTCGTTTTACCATTTATTACCGATACGTTATTAGAGTCATAATTTGTTACATATATATATCCATTAAAAGGATCAAATAGAACACCTTTTGGATTTGTTCCAACTCTTATGGTGGAAACAACTCTATCAGTTGTACCATTTATTACTGAAACCGTGTTGGAAAGTTCATTTGTAACATAGATGTACTCGTTAAGTGAGTCAAATGTTACTCCTTCTGGTCCTAAACCTACTGAAATAGTTGAGAAGATTCTCTTAGTAGAGCTGTTAATGACGTAGACATTATTTGAAGCCTCATTTGTAACATAAATATATTTATTAGAGGTATCAAATGCTGCCCCGTCTGGTTCTGAAGCTATTGATATTGTTGAAATGACAGTGTCTGTTGAACCATTTATTACTGAAATATTATCGGAAAGACAATTTGTTACGTATAAGTATCCGTTAAATGGATCTAAAGCTGCCTGTTGAGGATTCAAACCTACTGAAATTTTAGAGATCAATGTATTTGTTGATCCATTAATCACACAAACAGAATTATCTTCTGAGCTTATTACGTAAATGTAATTATTAAATGTATCAACTGTCACTCCTTCTGGAAAATTTACGGGGATTTGGGTAACAACTTGATTTGTTGAGACGTTTATGACATAGACATTGCAGGAACAAAGATTAGATACATACATATAACCATTTAATGGATCAAAGGCTATACCTTCGGGAGATGTGCCAACTGTTATGTTGGAAACAACTTTATTTGTAAAGTCGTTTATAATTGATACATTATTAGAATATGAATTGGTTACATATATATAGCCATTTAATGAATCTAATGCGATTCCATATGGATTAGTGCCAACTGAGATTGTTGAAATTATATTGTTAGTAGAACCGTTTATTACTGAAACTGTATTTGAATTGTAGTTTGTAACGTATATATATCCGGTCGATTTATCAAATAAAACTTCTTTTGGATTTGACTGAACAGAAATTGTGGAGACCAGTTTATTTGTTGAACCATTTATTACTGAAACTGTATTTGAATTGAAGTTAGTAACGTATATATATCCGTTTAAGGAATCAAAAGCTGCTCCATCTGGAGATGAACCTACAGTAAGGGTTGAAACTACACTCCTTTTTGAAAGATTTATTATTGAAACTGATTTGGAAAAACAATTTGTTACGTATATTTGACCGTTAAACTGATCAAATGTTATCCCGGATGGCCCTAAACCATTTCCAGTATTGATTTGATTTCCATTTAAAAGGGTGTTATTAAAAAGAATTAGTGTGTTATTGACATTCTCACATTCTTTTAAATTCGTGCTTTGAATATTTGTTACCTTTGAAAAATTGTCTTTTTCCATTTCGTTTGTAACTTTATAATAAGATGAGCCTGATGCAGGCGTTAAGAATACAGTTACCAAAAAAATCGTAAATATGAGAGCCAAGATAATTTTTCTTGAGTCTATTGATTTTACCATAAGGTAGCATGAATGAAAAATTTAAAAATTTTTCCTTATAAAATATTTAATTGATTTTTTAAAGTGAAAATATTTTTTTTATTTGGTAAAAAAGAGTGGAGCGAAATTAGATAAAATTTTACCATTTATATTAAAAAATCTTTTTATCTTATTAAATCTTTCAAATTAAAAAAATTTATTTCTTCCATTTTATAAACACATATCTTATAGCATCACAAATTATGTATAAATTCCCAAATCAATAGAAGCAAATCTCTTGAATCATGACTTAAAACTCTCCTGAACAACCATGGAGTTACTAATAAGTATGGAAGAAATAGATAAGAACCGTACAGAAGTTGTTAAAATGACAGTTAAGTAATAGTACAAATGTATAGGAAAGACAATTTCATATATATTTTATCCATATGAAAGTCTCTGATAAATAGAGCAACACATGTATCTCAGGTTTGCAAAACTGAATGAGAAATTTTCTCAGATAATATTTAAGGGAAACTTCAAATGCAGATGTGAATTAAAAGAAGTGTTAATTGAGATTTATAGTTAAATTTATAAAGAGTTTTTGAAAAAATCTTAATCAGAAAATAAGTGAGCGATTAAACTTAAGAATTTAATATACATTATCTAATAATTACTTTTTTCAAAAGTTGTAAAATGTAAAAATATACTTATGTTATAATTAAATTTAGTTGTCTAGAAGGTTTGTCATTGACTATTCTTAAGAATGTAACAAGGGGAATGAAGTTAATATTTTATAATTCTTCCAAGATATAAGTTATTATATTATATTATTAGTTTTATCAATTTTTTTAAGAAATTATAATTTTCAGGAAATATGGAGTAAATAAAATTTTTTTCATCCTCATTAAATATTTTTAATAAATTGGCAATTAAAATAAAAATAAAAGCTCCCAATATAATCAAAAATATTATAAAAAATGGGGAATATCCATAAAATGATATTAATTTATCTGTCAATATAAACAATACTATAAACATTAAGAAAGCAGAGATCCATACTTTTATCATTCCCAATATATCAAATTTTACAATATTATAATCTTTTGCAAAATTATAAATTACTATAAAAGAAACGATTGACACAGATGAAAAGCCGATTGATGCGCCTGTAATTCCGTAAGATGGGATCAAAAGGAATGATAACAATATGTTAACAATAAGTGATAGGCTGCTTGAATAAATGAACAATTTTGTTTTTCTTATGGAAGAAATTGCCTGAATTAATATATTCTGAGATATAAAAAATGATGTGATTATCATTACAATCATTAAAGGTATCTTGGCCTGAACATAAGAAGGCCCTGCAATATAATAGAGCAAAAGTGGAGATAAAGCAGCAACTCCAAATGAAGCTGGAGTGTAAAAAAAACTCAAAAGAAGAGAGGATATTCTTGTGTTTTCCCTTATTGCATCATTTAAATTATTACCGAATAGATTTGAAAATTTTGGTAATATGATGTTGTTAAATGGACCTACAATAAATAAAATACCACTGTAAAAAAGAAGTGTAAAATTATATATTCCTAAGCTTGCACTGTTCAAGAAATAGGCAACTACAAATCTATCTGTATAGGAAGCTCCGTATCCTATTATAGATGAGAAAAGAACTGGCAATGAGTAAAGGATTATTGTTTTATGATCCAATGTATCCCCTTTTATGTTTTTATTTGACAATCTAATTAAAATAAAAATGATTATTATACCGAGAATTATACCTAAAGAAAGACCAATTATCCATCCATAAATTATAGCTATCAGAGAATGCAAAAATAATGCAAGTATAATTGCTCCAAAATAATATAATGTCCATATGAAAATGCTCACAATTGCTGATATTTTGAATTTCTGAAAACCATTTATTGCCCCTACTAAAATGTTAAAAATTATGGTTTCAAATATTACTATGGAAAGGTATTTTATGTATAAAGAAAAATTAGCAGAGTGAAAGAACGTTATTGAAATATAAGGTGAAAGAAGCAAGAGAATTATCAATCCTATAAATCCAGTCAGCAATCCTAAAAATAAAATTCTTTTAAGAGCTTTAAAAGGTGAATATCTTTGAGATTCAAGATAATAAGAAACAAAATGAGTTACACCTGTATTCAACCCAAGTGAAAAAAGTATTCCAAAAATTCCAACTATTGCCAAAAACAATGCTAATACTCCTAAATCAGAGGGTGTGAAAATTCTTGCAGCTACAATATAAAATAAGGATCCAGAGAGTATCTGGACCCCATTTCCAAGGTATTGAAATATCGCGCTTATACCAAGATACTCTTTTGGCTCGGATAATTCCATTGGTTCCCATATGTATGAATATTATTAAGATCTTTTTTTATCAAGCTTATTTATTTTCTTAAATTATAATTTATTAGTGAAAAATTTTCATTTACTTTTTCGGATAGTCTACCAACTTTTGCTTATCAATAACATTGAATCATTCTTTTCTCAAAATTCAAATTCATGAAACATAAAATGATGCATTTCTGGAACAAAATCAGAATGTAATGAATAATGTAAGAGTTTCATAAAAACACATCTTGGATTGTTACTAAGACATTGAAGTATTTCATGATTTCTCTCATGAGATGATGGATACAGATATTACTGATGAAAATGAATATTAATGGAATGGATATTATGAAATGGATCATGAAACAATGTAAGGAAAAATAAGGAAAAATCAATTATCTGAGAATTCAAAGGGATCAAAACAATTAATTTTGGACAACTTTATTTGAGAAATACCAGCGTAATATTTGTAGTGATACTCTTTTGTTTACTTTTTTCACTTCATGAAATGGTATTTTCTCAGAAATTAAGAGGACAAGGTAATATTGAACCTTTTAATGAATTCATGAATAATTGTTCTCAATTAGTTTGCATTAATATTTAGAAGAAATTTTTTTAGTCTAATCAACACTGTTTCAATCTACTACAATAACTTCAATATTATCTATAGATATAAAATAAATTGATTTTAATGAGTATTCCATTGTTTTATTACGGTATTTTGTATTTATCATTATTGACAATCAGTTTTTAATACTTTATTGAGGTTTATTGCATCACACATTATGCATTAATCCAAAAAAAAATAGAATCAAATCTCTTGAATCATGAGTTATACCTTTTCTGAATAACCAGGGAGTTACTAATAACTATAGAAGGGATATATAAGAAGCGGAAAGAAGTTGTTAAAATGAAATTTAAGTAATATGTGAAAAAAATTGATGATAATTGAGAGGAACGCTTTCTTATATGAATGTGTTTGTTTGAAAAATGGATACTATTACGAAAGCATGAAATCAAATATGAAGAGATTGGGAATTTTTAAAGTAAAAATTTATAGGAAAGATAATTTCAGAACTGATAGATTTGATCAATATGAAAATCCAGTGGGAATATATCAACACTTATATCTAATGGTTGCATAGATTAATAAGAAATTTTCTAACATAATATTTAAGGAAAACTTCAAATGCAGATATGACTAAAAAGAAATGTTCAGTAAGATCTATAGTTAAATTTAGTAAGAATTTGTTAAATTATCAATTTCGTAGCTCCAGATTAAAAAAAAGTATCAATAAGGATTTTTTCTTTAATATCTAACAAATATTTTTTTTTATAATTTTTATTGAAAACGTACTGAATTTATTGAAAATAATTTTAAATCAATATGAATGAGAAAAGTCAGAATGATAATTATAGAATGATTTCTACAATTTTATGCGTTTTTCTTTGAAATCTAAACTAGTTAAAAAGGCTTAAAAAAAGGAGTTAAAATGAATTTAAGTGATAAAATGATTATTGAATTTTATTAATTTCCATCATAACAATAAATTCTTATATACAAAATAATTATAAAAAGGTGTATAAAAATTCAAAATTATTTATTTGTTTTGCTTTAGCCTTGATTTTAATTGTTCCGGGGTCACCATTATCTAGTGAAAATACTAAACATTTTATTTCGTCGAAAATTGGTCCGAGTACCTCTACGAGTATAATAACTGTGACAAATAATCAATCAGAGCCTACACCCTCCCCTTTCCAGGAAATGGTGGTTATTAACAGCAAAGAATACGCAAGTGTAGAGAATTGTAACCTTTCAAATGTTTGGTTCAGTTACCTAAATGGCACCAGAATACCATCCTGGCTAGAATCTGGAAACTCAAGATATGATTCAAATAGTACTTACTGGTTAAAAATTAATTCATCAATACCTGCCGGTGTATCTGTCAGAATATTGATAAATTTTCTTCCAATTGGTCAAATAGCGTTCAATAATTGGACCGGAGAGGCTCCGCAGCTCTCAAGACCGTATGGTATTTATGATGATGGAAAACAAGTTTTCAACTTTTATGATAACTTTTCAGGCACATCACTTAAAAGTTCAATCTGGAATGTTCAGGGAGTTTCATCTGCATTTTCCATAGACAATGGAATCTCATTTTTAACCTGTACAGCATTGGTTTCAAAGGTTAGTTTCAAGTCTGCATCAGAAATTGAGGCATATGGGATTATAAATACACCTGAATACAATAATAGTACATCATATTTCCTAAATGGAGTGGGATATGGTAATGGAGGAATGGACTGCTCCAGTCCTGTAATGACTGCAGGGTGGGCAGAGGCAAATTCAAACATGCTTGGCCTTAGTATATGGGTAGGTAATGGAGTTGCATATACCTATAACGCTTCTAAGTCCCTGAGTCCATATGATTACCACGTTTTCGGTGTTGGATACCTTGGAAACGGAAGTACAGCCCTGTATGTTGATAACAAAATTCAAAACGTTAGTGGATTTCCAAATAATACAGGTATATCAATGAATGTGGTTCTCGGTTTTCAGGCAAGGAATTCTCCAAAGATCTTTCATTTTTACTGGATTTTCGAAAAGAACAGCACCAAATCAGGTCAGAATCTGCCATTTAAGATATACACTTCAACAATTCAATTTCAAACAGTAGGTCTTCCAGTCAATGTCCCGTGGACATTAAGTATACAAGGTTCAATGAATTTTAACAGTACGGGAGGTGTTCCAATCATAGCCAATCTCGTGAATGGAACTTTCAGAGGAAATGTAAGTGCCGGAGATGGATATATAGCATATCCAAATTCCATGTGTTTTTTGGTTAATGGTAATTCAGAAGCTTTCATAATAAACTTTGAGTCTCCTTACAACGCTTCTCTTATTCGATCAGAAACTACGTTTTTCCCTGGAAATGGTTCAGGATTAAATTCAGTATCGGGATATCAAATATCCTACTTCAGTCCACCAATGGGATTCTATGCACCGTTCTTTGTTTCAATGGCTTTGGACAATGTTTCTAACAAACTATTTGCAACATTCTCCGTAAACAACACAGGAAATGGAGGTCTAGTATGGGAAAATCTTACAAATAGAACCTCTGGGCACATTGAATTGGCAAATTTCTCAAATCAAATGGGCCTCTATTTTAACTATAAAAATAACTACATATATGTACCTGATAAATCTGGAATTATAATAATAAATGCATCCAACATGAAGATTGTGAAAAATGTTTCCATAAAACATGTCAATGTTTTAGCTTTGTCATTTAATCCTGAAAGTGATACATTTTATGTTTACTCTATAAACTCAACTTCAAAGACGAATATAACAACAATAAATCAAAATGGACAAATAACAGGTAACTTATCTTTTCCTTCAGTATATCTTTCGAGTAGGCAACTTTCTGAATTTATTTCACCACCTGTATATTATCTTGGAACCCTTATGATATCTAACGCTACTGGTATTGTGATATATAATCTGACAGATGGAACACAGAAATTTGTAAAAGCTCCATCTAATTATATACCCATAACGCTCCTTCCCTACGGTCATGCCGGATCATTCTTGGTAGGTGACTCAAATTACAGCGCAACTTACAGTTATGTTTACAATTCATCGAGTGGTCTCTTTACAAAAGGACCATCAGTTTCAGGTGAGGTTGTTGCCTCTGCTTTCAATCCACTGAATGGAGATTATTATATTTGGTCAGAGGGCCAAAATATCGATTCAGGAAATATAACTGTTTTTAACCCAATTAACAATAGAATTGTAGGCAAGGTTCCTTCCCCCATTGCCCCCAACAGTGATATGATTTTTGATTCAAGTAACCAGCTTTTGTATGTATTGAGTGGTTCTATTTCAAGCATGGAAGCTTTACCTTCTCTCTATGTATATTCGACTCAACACCAGTATAATATTCAATTCACAAAAAGTGGACTACCGTCGATGTATTCATGGTCAATAAGTATAAAAAATGAGGTAAGTTCAGGTCAGATATATGGAAATAAATATAGTACATATTTGCCAAATGGTACATACGCAGTTTCAGTTAGAGCCTATACAAGCTTATACCACCCATTAAATACAACATTTTCCATATACGTCAATGGTTCAGACAAATCTGTTGACGTTTCTTTCATTCTTACAACATTTGAAGTCACATTTATTGAAAATGGTTTACCCGTTGGAACAACCTGGAGTATTGTTTTAAACAATGTAACTCATACCGTGAATTCTAATTCAGTCATACTGAATCTTCAGAATGGTTCATACAGATTTTCAGTATCAGCCAATGGTTATATAGCATCGAATCAGTCAGGATTTTTTAATATATCCGGGAATAATATTGTGATCAGAGAAACTTTTCAGGAAGTTAAAACCAATGGATTAACACCGTATTATACCATTTTTGGAATTTTAGCTGCAATAGCGGTTGCAGCAACTGGAATAATTATCTGGAGGAAACGAAGACAAGCTTAAATTCGTTTATTATTATTTTTTTAATTTTTTGATTAAAGTATTTTTATTTCCTTTATTGTTTTAATATATCTTTATTAGAGCGTAGAAAATTTTTAATTAGTCTCTTCGATTTTGTTTATCAATAACATTGAATCATTCTAGCAGCTATGTTTAAATTTCACGAAACATAAAATGATTACTTCCTTGAAAAACAACAGAATATAATGAATAATTAAAGAAATTCATAAAAATATATCCTGGATTGTGATTAAGACATTGAAGTATATCATGGTATCTCTCATTAGATGATGGATACAGATTTTCCCTGATGAAAATGGATTATCATGGAATGGATATTATGAATAGATAAAGTAGAAAGACTAAGGGAATATAAATGAACTGAAAATTTCAATGGATAGAAACAATGAATTTCATACAGATATCTATGAAAAATACCAGCATTATGCTGGTATTGATACTCTTTTGTTTACTTTTTTTCATTTCATGAAATGGTATTTTCTTAGACAGGAAGAGAAGAAGGTAATATTGATCCATTGAATGAAATCAGGAATAAATTGTTCTAAATGTAAACAAAGACCATAATACAACATTGAGAAGAATCTAAATGTTCTTTTGAAGTATTCTGAGTATCATGAATCCATAAGAAGATCAATATATTCTGTAAATATTATTGAAAGAATGAACAATGAAATAAGAAGAATGATCAGGATAATTGATTCAATACAAAATAAGAGAATGATATGAAGATTATATATCTTAAGGTGGAAAATAAGTGTTGTACGGTTTATAAGATCTTTAAGGCGGATATTATATATGTATACATTGATAGTATCAGGGACATTTTACAGGATTTGAATCGTTTATGTTTAAACAGCATTTGTAAAGCTATGTAAAACTTGAAGTTATCCTAATAATATTTGTTTTCTTTATTAAGAGTTTACAGAGAACTACTATATTATATTGAAACAAGATACAGCAAATTTGTTGACTGAAAAAATTATAAAAAACTCTAATAAGCACTATAATTGAAACAATAAACAGCATTCTCTTAACAACATAATGTTTGAGAATTTAAGGTAATTAAGTAGATAAATCTCAAAAAAGGTTAAAGAGATTAAATTTAATATTTCTGATATTATGATATCTGGAAATAATACTAATGATTTCAAAGATAAGATCAGATCTATTGACCATTAGAGATGGAAAGCCTTAAGGATAAATAAATCAAAATTATGTTATAAACAAAGGAAGGTTAAAGAATGAAAAGAAATTAAAGTTTATAAGAAGAAAAAGGTGAAAGTATAATGATTATAAAAATAAGATTTAAAGAGAGTATATTGAAATTATACCTAGAAAGGCATTCTGATTTTTCGGCATTTTACCAAGTTTTTTTAGAAAAATCTTATCCAAATTTGATGATGAAAATCAAGCAAGGCGATACCATCATAGATGCGGGAGCAAATATAGGTATGTTTACAGTTATTGCTTCAGTTATGGCTGGTAATAGTGGTAGTATTATATCTATAGAACCCGATCCAGAGAACTTAAGAATCCTTAAAAAGAACATTGAATTGAATAATTTAAAAAACATTGAAATCATAAATAAAGCTTTATATAAAAAGTCTGGAAAAAAAATTTTATTTATTAAAAATGGGGTCATGTCTAAAATTGCAACTAATGAAGAAAAAGCGGATGCAGATAAAATTGAAGTGGAAACTACAACCTTTAATGATATTATAACCGAAATAGGAATAGAACCAACTATTTTGAAAATGGATATAGAAGGCGGTGAAAAGTATGCGTTATTAAGTGCCGAGAAAATGATGGAAACTATAAATTATTTAGAAGGTGAGATTCATAGTAAGGAAGATTTTGATGTGCTTAGGAGATTCTCTAACTTGTTCTCTTTTAAAATTGAACCTATAGAATCGATGCATAACGTGCTTTCTTTTGGAATCAAACATCCGTTAAAAATACTAAAATTAGAATCTTATAATAAATTTAGAGCAACTAAAAGAATTATCTTATCATCTAGAGCAGATTTTAAACCCTCAGAATATCCAAAAATTGTCTATGGTGAAAAACCTTCATGAAAAGAACAAGAATATAAATACGATTATGTCAACAAAGGAATTGCAAACATAAAACACATAATTTCTAACACGATAAGGTAAATTGGTAGTAAACAAACAACCTTTATAAAACTCAGATTATAAGGTTCTATAAGCATTCATAATTTGAGTTTTGGATCTCAAGCAATTGCAAGACTTGATTTTATTGTTAAAGCCTAAGGATGTCAAGGATAAGGAAATATGGCAAAAAGATGGCAACGTTCTTTGTATAATGCCAAGAGAAATGTAAATAGTTGTAAACCCTTAAATCCGAATGTCAGGATTGTAATAAGTCATTAGAATTATGTGAGGAATAGAAAAAGATTATAATTATTAATATTTACTTATCAATACATTGAAAAATCAGCACTTTATTTCTCATCTATATCATCTTTTAAATAATGGGGCTGATCGGATTCGAACCAATGACCACTTGGTTATGAGCCAAGCGCTCTACCTAGCTAAGCTACAGCCCCTTCAACTCCCAATATTAAAATTAATTTTAAACTTTTCTCATAGTGTAATACTCTGTGTTTCTATGAAGTAAATATTTTTCAAAAAATTTTATTATGCTTACTAAATCTCTAAGCATTGGTCAATCTTAAAAATCTGGTTGAAAATTTTAAAAAGATTCTAAAACAGAACATTGGTAGAACATTGTTCATAGCTATTCTGGTGATAATTTACAGTGTTTTTTCCGAATATCTGATTGAAAATCCAATAAAATCTTCTGGAATCCACTCACTCTTTGAATCCCTTTGGTGGACAATGCAAACCGTCACAACAGTAGGTTACGGTGACGTTACAATAGTGGGATTTTATGGAAAACTGAATGGCATCATTGTAATGATAATCGGTATAGGAACATTCAGTTTTCTTTTAGTATCAATTGCGGCTGAAATAGTTGACGCAAAAATTCTTAAAAGGCTTGGAAGAATACGTACTAAAATGGAAAAACACTCAATCATATGCAACTATACTGACAGATATTCAGATTTGATCAACAAATTAATTGAAATGAAATATCCCATTCTTATACTGGGAAACGAAGAATCCAAGGAGTTAAAGGATAGAGGGGAATTCATCAAAGGAAATCCTTTAAACAGGGAAGATCTTGTAATGGCTGGAATTAAAGATGCAGTATCCATTATAATTTTTCCTAATGAAAAATACGGATCGAGTGATCCTCTTGCTGTTGATGCTGAATCCATATTAATAATTATGACAGCAAAAAAAATCAAACCTGAAATCAAGGTGACAATTGAGTTACTCAATGAAAGCAGCAGAATACATGCAGTTGAGGCTGGTGCGGATAATGTTATTGTAAGGGGAAACATGAGCTCTTCGGCTATTTTAACATCCATAACCAGGCCAGAGGCTGGACATTTCCTGAATAGTGTTATGATTTCTTCTGGAGAATACATTATTGATGAAAAAATTTACAGGGACATGATAGGATATGAACTGCCAGATGTTATTCAAAAATTGATTGATGAGGGTAAAATACCACTGTCTCTTTACAAGGATGGAAGATATGAGAATCCATTTACAAAGAATTTAAAGTATAATGGAGAAATCCTAATATTCCTAAGTAAAGCTAAGCAACGATGACAAATTAAATATGCTTTACTACATTTCAGAATTTGAGCAGAGGTTGTCGAGACTGGTCAAAGGCGCCAGATTGAGGGTCTGGTTCCGCAGGGATACGAGGGTTCAAATCCCTCCCTCTGCATTTTTTTGAAACTGTGGATAAAAAATTCTGAATGGTGAAATACACTTTTTGCTTTACTTTTTACCTTATCAGTGATATAAATTTCTGTGCTTCTTCAACAATCCTGACAGCATTATAACCATCCTTGCCTGTTGCAATAAGTGAGTTTTTATTTTCCACATAATTGACAAAGCCCTCCACCTCACTTTTGTATAATGAATTTATTTTGTCTTCTTTTAAAATTTGCCCGTTCTTGAAAAACTTAAACTCACCCCCGGTGGAATAAAAATTAACAATTCTGTAATTATTGTTCTTCGTAAACACCACAAGATCGTTGGAGGGATTATATGTAGCCCTTGAGGAGAATGAACTGGCAAACCCTCCTTCAAAATGTAGATTTATCATCATACTTTCATCTATTATTTTCTCCTCAGGAATTCTGTATGCGGTTACCTTTCTTGGAAATTTCTTGTAAATGTTCATAATTGAATCAATCACATGAACACCCGTACCCATGACAGATCCACCACCTACCTTATCCTCTTCACTCCACCATTTTCTTGATTCTTCGGGGCTGGAGTGTGTGTTACCATGTCCCCAGTAACCATTTACAATTATTGGTATTTCCCCTTCCTGATTTAGGTTATGTTTTAACAATTCAATTGCAGGGTGAAAACGAAGATGGAACCCTATTGCAACCTTCACTCCATTTTTTTTAGAAAATTCATTTATTTCAGAGGCTTCAATTGATTTTAATGTCATGGGTTTTTCCATAAGTATGTGTTTTTTAAAATTTATAGCCCTCATGGCCTGAGAATAGTGCAAGAAATTTGGAGATCCTATGTAAACAGCATCAATATTGGACTGGAGCATCCTGTCATAACTGTCATAATACTCGCATGAAAATTTTTCTGCAACTTCTCTACCTTTTTCTTTATTTCCCGTGGTTACGGCAGATATTTTGTTACCACTCTCAACTATTGCTGGCATTACCCTGTTCAAAGAATGATTTCCTAAACCAACTATACCAAAATTCACATTAATGAAAATGATGAGGTGTAAATATACTTATTCAATTAAAAAGTTATTTTATTCATTTTCCTTTGACATTTTTCTCTTATTTTCTATTTTTAACCTTCTTATCTCCAGATTATATGCTTCTGCAATTTCTGATATTGTGAGAGTTCCAAGTACTTTTCCAGGAAAGTTTTTATCAATCACCACCAGTTTACCACTTGGCTCCTTTATCAAAATGTTTAGTGCGTCGTGCAAAGACTGATTTTTTTCAATGGATGGAACATTCAATGACATAACCTGTTCAACAGTCTGATCATAATCTAAGTTTTCAGGTATATTCTCAATGGAAAGAAAACCTTCTAGTTTACCTTCATCCTCTACAACAGCACCTTTTGTCCTGCTCTCCCTTAGCTTGTTAATTGCAAATCTCACCTTTTCATACTTGCTTACCCTGATGTAGTCTTTTTTCATAGCTGTGTAAACCGGTATATTATCAAGTATTGGTTTTTTGTATTTGTCCTCATGTGCAGGCGATTCTGATCTATCTAACACCTGTGATCTATATATTGTATTTTGCCCAGTTATAAAATAACTGACAGTTGTGGCAAGCATTATGGGTATAAAGAGTGCATAGCTTCCAGTCATCTCCGTTCCCATAATAATAATGGAGAGAGGTGCCTTTGAAGCACCTCCAAATAATGCTATCATTGAAACGATGACTATTTCGTCAAAACTTAGAAATCCAAAAACCATCTTAATGGGAACTGCCAGTGCTGCGCCAATGAAAGCCCCTGAAACCATACCTGGAGCAAAGACACCTCCTGATCCTTCAGATCCTATTGTAAATGAAGTTGCTATGACCTTAAGGAAAAATAGCACAATGAAAATCAAAAAAAGCATTGAATAGTTAGATGCAAATAGTGAAAGATTGCCGTCTATTATTTGCTGAACCCATCCATAACCCAGCCCAAGTACTTCAGGAAAAAATATTGCGATTACACCAACAATAATACCTCCAATGGCAGGCCTTACATAAGGACTTATATATTTGTTATTATGGAAAAAATTTGAGACGCCATAAAAAGCCTTGATATAAAAAAGGCCAGCAATTCCACAAACAATTCCTATGAACAGATAAACAAGCAGTGAAATTGGATGAAAGAAACCTATAACTTGGTTTGATGGAAGTTCAAACAGTGTTCTGTAACCGGTATAGTATCCAAAAATTGAGTAACCCACAATGGATGCCACAACCGATGGAATGAGGGCTTCAACCTCAAAATCCCTTTTGTATAAAATTTCAGTGCTTAAAATTGCACCTCCCAGTGGAGCCAGAAATATGCTTCCTATACCTGCACCAATTCCCGCAGCAACTGCAATTCTTCTATCTTTCTCATCCAGTTTGAGCACATCAGCAACAAATGATCCAAAGCCTGCTGCAATCTGAGCAGTTGGACCCTCCCTTCCGGCACTTCCTCCGGATCCAATTGTTACCGCTGATGCAATTGTTTTGACAATGGGGATTCTTCTTCTTATATATCCTCCCTTATTATGAAACGCATCGATTGCAGCATCAGTTCCATGGCCCTTTGCTTCAGGTGCTGTCTTTGTGAGGAATATCCCAACGAAAAGACCACCCAAACCAAGAATAATAGGGAAAAACAATCTGTGAACATCAGATGATATTTTATATGTAGAAAGTCCAGCTGTGAGCCCTGAGGATGGTGGATTGAAGCCAGAAATACCGTATAGCATATATTTCGTCACAACGTTAATCATAATGTAAAAAATAATGGAGCCGAAACCAGCAATCACACCTATTAATGTGCCTATAAAAAGCCATTTACCACTTGAATTTTTTAGGATCCTCTTTAATGTTCTTTCCAAGTCTCTCCTATATATTTATCATGGATATAATTATTATACTTTGTGTTAACGATAATATTTTTATCATTACCATGATAACCATTAATGGTAGTATCACCTATCGATACAAGATACGGTAGACCCGAGATACGAAATATTTTTGAAAAACAGAACAGATTCAACATTATGCTCAATATTGAGTACCAGACTGGACTTGTACAGATGGAACTTGGAATAATACCGAAAACGGACCTGTCACCACTTGAAAATATTATAAAAAAGGGTGTGGATATACAAAGAGTTGATCAACTGGAAAGAATAACAAAGCATGACATAATGTCATTCTTAAGAGCACTGGAAGAACAGTCTGGTCATGAATTCAATTACCTTCATTTTGGTCTAACTTCAAATGATTTGAATGATAGTGCCACAGCCATTCAATTGAAACAATTTCTCTCATTGTACAAAAAGTCCGTTTTTTCATTGCAAGAGACTTTGATGGAAATTGTGAGAAAGTACAGGGATACTCCAATGCTTGGAAGAACACATGGCCAGCATGCCTCACCAATCACCTTTGGATTAAAAATGGCAGTTTATCTTTCAGAGATAAACAGACATATTGAAAGAATAAGAGAGAGCGAGAAACGGATAATTGTTGGTAAGCTTTCAGGACCTGTTGGAACAGGGGCAGCAATAGGAAAAAAATACTTTGATTTCATATCAATGATGAAAAATAGGCTTCATATAGATTTTGAAGGTGCATCAGGTCAGATAGTAACAAGGGACAGATACGTTGAATTTCTTTTCATATGTTCAAACATTGCAACAACTCTGGAAAAAATTGGTACAGAGATAAGGAATCTTCAAAGACCTGAGATTAATGAAGTTATGGAGGATTTTGATGAGAAGGATCAGGTGGGTTCAAGTTCCATGCCCAGCAAGAGAAACCCTGTTGAAAGTGAAAACGTCTGCAGTCTTTCAAGATTCATAAGGGCAATGATCATGCCTGAAATGGAGACAGCAGTAACGTGGCACGAAAGGGATCTTACAAACAGCGCACTGGAAAGATTCACCATTCCTTACACTTCCATACTTATAGATTATGTTACAGTTAAAATGGAAAAAATTTTAAGGAACCTAAGGGTATTTTCAGACAGAATGATGAAAAATCTTTTAAATTCCCCCCTTTGTATTTCAGAAAGACTCACAGTTGAACTGACAAGAAGAGGTGTAAACAGAACAGACGCACATGAAATGATAAGGGAAATTTCGATGAATTTTTATTCCGGACACAAGAGCCTGCTTGAAATCATTATGGAAACAAAAGCAGGATCAATCATAGGTTCAGCAGATCTTAAGGAAATAATAAATCCAGTATCTTTCACGGGAAACTCCAGACAGATATGCGATATGATCATTGAGGAAACAAAAAATTTGCGGAGTGATATTAGTGATTGGGGAAACTGATCCTAATGTGGTGGTTGAAAAAATAAAAGAAGTCCTTTCAGGCAAGGAACTTTCAATTTCATCAATCAAATCTGAACTTGACAAAATTGGAGTTAAAGTTCACAGGCTGACACTTTCAGGTTTTCTTGATGCAATGGTTGCACTTGGTGAACTAAATGTGAAACATATAAAACCTTCAAAAATCTACAGTATAAGTGAAAAAAAGATATCAAATTTCTATGATATTGTGGGTAAGGTTTCAAGAGACAATGGAAAAGTCAACAGTGGTGATTTTGCACTTGATTTTCTTTACAGATTTCTTTCAAGGCCTGTTTTCATGAGAGAGATAGAACTCTGTGATGTGGAATATCCCAGACGATATGAGAGGAAGATATCTGATAAAAAGGAAAGATGGATTGAAATGCTTAACAGTCAGGGTATAACAATAGAGTCAAGGAACCCTCTCATAATTCCTAACAACTACTCAATGTCCAGTTCAGAATACGAGCAGACATTAAAAAAGATAATTGCTGAATATGGAAAAATAAAGGATTTTACGGAAAACAGTGAGGATCAGAAAACATTTGATAATTTATGAACCCTTTTGTTTCTTATTATTTTTTATAAGTCCAATTATTGTGTTTTTCTGACCAATTATCTTCCTGTCGAATATTCCTATTTTTGTTCCATCGTAAAGTGTTATTTCATAGAATTTTCTATTAATATTGGTGTTGTTTTCAATTTTATCTATCTGTGAATACAGTATCTTTTTTTTCCTTTCATTGGTTAATATGTAAAAATAATCGCTGGAAAATTCAATGTATGCCTGATTTTTAATGTAATTTCTGGTAAATATGAACATGAATATTACTATTATGGGATAAGGCACAAAATAAAGAAAGTTTGACAGGAAAACTCCATAATACAACACTATGGGAACTATCATGAATAGAATCAATAGAAAATTTACAATGATAGGGAAAATAAACCCTTTTAATCCAACTCTTATGTTTTTCACTATAAACACGTATGAAAAACATTTACTTATATTTTGGAGTGGCCTGTTAAATGAAACCTTATATATATTTATATTCAATACACCAGGTAATGAAAACTCTTCCCGGAAGATCTGCATACTCTGGAGAGCTCCCAGTAGGATGCAAGATGTGTGCAAAGGGTGCCAAGATGGTACTGTTTGTATCAGGTATATGCGATGCAAAATGTTTTTACTGCCCATTATCGGAGCCTAAAAAAATGAAGGATGTAATGTATGCAGATGAGATGCCACTTGCCAACATGAAGGATGCTATTTTTGAGGCAAGGATGATACAGGCAACAGGTACTGGGATTACTGGCGGAGATCCATTAAAATTTTATGAAAGAACCTCAGAATACATAAGAATATTAAAGGAAGAGTTTGGGCAGGCACATCATATCCACCTTTATACAATAAGTGGTTCTAAGGAGGCCATAGACTCAGTTGGTAAGGCGGGATTGGATGAGATTAGGTTCCATCCACCAGAGGAAATATGGAATCACATGCACAGATCAGTATTCAAGAATAGGATAAAGTGGGCCAGGGATAACGGAATGTCAGTTGGAATAGAGGTACCCTCACTCCCTGGAAGGGAGGAGGATATGAGAGCGTTAATACAATTCAGCAAGGATATGGAACTTGACTTTATCAATCTGAATGAACTTGAATTTTCTGAAACAAACTTTGAGAATCTTTTGGGAAGGAATTACAAAATAAAAAATGATGTTGAGTCTGGTGCAAAGGGTAGCCAGGAACTTGCAATTAAAATGGTAAAAGAAAATCCCGATTTCACAGTTCATTATTGTTCAGCCTCCTTTAAGGATGGAGTTCAGCTAAAAAACAGACTGAAAAGAAGGGCACAGTCCATTGCAAGACCCATTGATGCTCTGACCAAGGATGGCACAATAATTAAAGGTGTTGTTGAAGGTGGAGATCTTTTGGAAATTGTGGAGGAACTCAAATTACTGGGACTTAAACCTGGTGAATACCATATAAACAAAATAAGGAAAAGGGTTGAAATATCTCCATGGAGGGCTGAGGACCTCAAAGGAAAAATTCAATACGATATATATCAGGTTGAGGAGTATCCCACTTGGGATGCCATAGAGGTTGAAAGGGTTAAAATCTGAAGATATTATTTTTCAAATATTCTAAAACAATTATTCCCTTCAAAATAATCCTTGAATGACCTAAAACTTATACTTTTTCTTAAATAAGAAAGTACAAGTGTTTCATATTCCCCCCCTTCGCCTGAAGGATTCATTCCATACAGGGAGGATATTTTCATCAATTTTTCAATTCCTTTCATGTCTATTTCCATACCAAGGAAGGATCCATCCAGACCTTCTGATGAGACAGAAACTATAATTGGATGTATTCTGCTTTCAACAATCATTTTCAATTCTTTTTCCTGATTCAATAACCACAGGGGAGTGAAATGTATAATTTTGTTATCTGTGCATAATTTTTCAAGTCTGGTCTTCTGAAAATTGGATGCAATGGCCCCGCTGACAAGAACTTTTACATCATTCGTCCTTATTATTTCTGATAAATCATGGTTAAAATTTTTTTCTTCCAGAAAAATTGTATTGAGTCCAAGGAGTTTTGAAACGTCCTCAGCCATTCTTATATTAGGAAAGTGAAACATTTCAGAATATTTTTCAGGTATTACGGTGATTGCATTAATGAGTTCAATACCCTGTTCCATCGCTATTACGGCAGAGAGGAATGAATCCTTTCCACCTGACATCAGACATATTCCTTTCACCATATGTTATTAAAATGATAGATAAATAGGGATTCAAAAATAGGATTTGATTATATATTAAATAATAATAACCATATGGTGATAATATGACTATTAAAGAAGGAGAAAAAGCACCAGATTTTGAACTGCCAGATCACACAAACAAGGTGAGAAAACTCTCAGAATACAAAGGAAAGCCGGTTGTTCTAGCATTTTTCCCAGGAGCATTCACTGGAGTATGCACAAAGGAAATGTGCAATTTCAGGGATTCCATGTCTGCATTCAATAATGTGGGAGCAAAAGTTGTAGGAATAAGCGTTGACACACCATTTTCACTTGCTGAATTCGCAAAGGTTAACAAACTGAACTTCGATCTGTTGAGTGACCATAATAAGGAAACAATAAAAAAATATGGAATAGTACACAACAAATTTATAAATCTTCCAAATCTGGACGTGGCAAAAAGATCAGTCTTTGTTCTTGACAAAGATGGTGTTATTAAATATTCATGGGTATCGGAAAACCCAGGTGTTGAACCAGATTACGAAACAATTAAGAAAAAAGTTTCAGAATTAAAAAATTAAATTTTTTTTATTTTTCATTTTTTTCAAGCTTTGAGGGCCACCAGTTGAATCTTTTTATTATACTCATTATGGCTGGAATAAAAAATGGCCAGCTGATAAAGGTATCCAATAAAACTCCTATTCCCACGCCTACTCCAATTTCCTGAATCAGCGGTATTGCTGAAAAGTAGAGTGCAGCAAATGTAACAAAGAGGAGTGTTCCCAATAGCATAATGACCGAGCCATTTTCCTTCACACTTGTTACCAGACCTTCCCTCAATGTTCTTCCCTTTATTACCTCCTCTCTCACCCTTGTTATCATAAATATATCATAATCAAGTCCTACGGCCAGTAACGTTACAAATACAAATACTGGCATAAATATGACCACTGGATAACCCTGCAGATAGTGGAAAAGACCGTAAGTAACCATCAGAGAAATGAGAACCATGGCAAGAACCATAAATATAAGCCTAAGTGGTGTGAGTATTGAACTCAGTTGAATTGTTAGTATTACAAAAATTGTTATTGTTAGTATTGGCAGAAGCTCATAAAATGAATTCTGTGTCTGTGTAAAAGCATTTCCCAATGCCTCAGTAAGTCCTCCGATAACAACTGTTTCATCTGCACTTTTGTTATTTTCAATGTTTTTGTACAAAACATTAAGGGTGTTAATGGATTTTGAATTCCAACCAAGTTCGTATGTCTGTATTACCAATTCCACATATCTTGAATTTGAGGAACTTATGAATGACAATGATGTGTTATAATACATCCTTGCATTGGAAGGTGTAGCATTTGATGGTATAAGACCAGTAAAGTATCCATATGGCCTTCCCGGACCTATTACTGTGGTTATTCCATGGGTCTGTGCCGTAACGTTTTCCAAATTATAAAGCTGTTTCATTTCGTTTGTATTAACAACACCATTTGATATGAGAGGAGAAGTGAAATTTACAATTATGAAATCTCTGTCAAAAAAGTCTCCGTTGAAACTATTATTTACCACTTCTATACCCTCTATTGCCTGGCTTTTTGGCAGCAGCTTCAGCAGATCGATTCCCTGTGTGGTTGATGCATAAACAAAAAGTCCACCAATTGTTATTATAACGAATACAACCAAAAGAATCTTTTTATGATCAACTGAAAAATTACCAACCTTTTCCATTCTTCTCTGATCTGGGGCTTTGAAATCTCCTGATGCAGATCTTGGGAAAATTTTCTTTCCAAAACGATGCAGGATAGCCATAAGAAATGTGGTGGCAAGCATCAGTGTAACAGTTACACCTATTGCATTTGCCAGACCAGTATCACTGAAAAATGGAATGTTTGCGAGCCATAACACAACTTCAGAGATGATAACAGTTAAACCAGAGGTGAAAATTGCGTGGCCTGCCCATCTTGAAGTCAAAATTGTGGGGTGTTCTGTTTTATTTCTAAGTTCCCTTCTGTATCTTGCCATCAGATAAACTGTATAATCAGAACTCAGACCTAGTATGAATATAAACAAAAGTGTTGGAGTTATGAATGAAACACTTGTATTGAAAACATAAGTGTAAAGGTAGCCAACCACACCAAGTGATATGATAGCCGCCACTACAAACATCATTATTGGTATAAATGCAGCCCTGAAAGATCTGAAATAAAGGCCAACTATGATAATGGAAAGAATTATTCCTGCAGCAAGGGCCTTAAATAACCCCGAAGTTATTTCATTTTCAAGCTGACTGCTGAATTCCTGGCTTCCGGCTATGATAAATTTGCTTCCCGTGATTTTGTTCTCATAAAGGTGGACAATTGTTGTAATATTATTTTTAATGGAGTTTGAATAGTTCTCGGAAAAAAGATATATGAAAATTATTGTACTATTGTCATATCCAACAAAATTATGAAGCAGGAAAGGTGTTGGAACTAATGGAAAATTATTGAGCGATGATGTATTCATCATCTCATATACTGTATTGTTAATATTTTTTGAGCCTGAAACATTGTATATTATTGAGAAGAAATTCAAAAGATCAGGTGAATTTATCTCTATATCAGGATTTCCGTAAAACTGTTTTTTAGCTGCGCTTTCCGTTAACAATAATGCAGGATTTTCCTCTTCAATACTGGTTAACCCTGAAACAATACCAGTTCTACCCTTCACCAGATAATTGTAAGCGATGTTAAAAAAATTATGTAAGGATATTCCATCCACATTCACAATGAATGAAGTTGCTTGAGAGCCTGCCTGTGATATGAAAATTGGAAGAGTCAAATTTATTGATTCCGCTGAAAAATTTGAAATAAATGCTGAAATGTTCTGCTGTTCAATGATAAATGATGTTATATTTGTGTAAGATGACCCAAGCAGTGTAAGATTATTAACAAATGATTTGTTCTGCAAAGCATTTTCTGAAGCTGTCTGAATAGATTTGAATATTTCTTTTGTAAAACTTTTGCCTAAGGAAAGATCACTTTCAAAATAAGGTTTGACTGTTGAATTAATAACCGTTATGAAGTTTTCCTGGCTATAATAAAGATGTGTATTATTTGTAAAATGATATTCTTCATTTAAAAATTCAGCTGTATTATTAAATGCAAAAGTCATTGATCTACTTACATTATTATTATGAGTGAAAAATTTGAGGAAATAGTTCCCATAGAGAATTTCAATGCCTGGGAAAAATGAACTTGTTGAATTAATAGTGGAAACCAAAGTTGCAGCGTTTCCCAAAACTTGAGCATTTGTGGACATTATTAGTTTCATTCCGTTGGAGAATGCCAGCAATGCATCTTTTTCTGTATCCACTATGTTTTGAGTTCCATTATAACAACTGTATTTTGAAAGAATACTTTGGGTTTGATACTGATATTTTACAAGTTGTGAAAAATCTGTTTTTGAATTTATGCTTGTATTCTGAGTTATTATAATTATTTCAGAACCAGAAATAGAGCCACTGTTTAAGGAAGAATTGGAAAAATATTCCGATAATTCATTTGAGGCCTTCGCTGACATTGAATTGGATGTGCCAAATCCGTTTGCTATGTTAAAATTTGTATGTGAAAAAACCAAGAGACTACCAAAACTCATAAGAACCAGAATTATTATCCACACAACGATAATTTTTCCGCTATGTTTTGAAACCTTTTTACCCAACGTTTCGAAGAAATTTTCAAACATTGAGGGTTAATTAGTTGTGAATATTAATAATTTATTACTTAATAATTGAGTTAATTTAAATAGATTGCTTTATTATATAAATTATGGATCTGAAATTACCAGACCTTTACAAGGCTGTTTACAATATGCTATTGCAGATTCCAGATGGAAAGATCACAACTTATGGTGATATAGCCAGAGCTCTAGGTGACATAAACGCATCAAGAGCTGTGGGTTTCATTCTTTCAAGGAATAAAGAACCAGACATCTACCCATGTTACAAGGTAATCAAGAGTGATGGAGGGCTTGGTGGTTATACCAATCCATTAGGTATTAATGAAAAAATAAGAAGATTGAAAAATGACGGTATAAATGTAAAGGAAGGCAGAGTGCCGAATTTTGAACAATTAATCTTCAAAGATTTCAAAGCAGAAAATTTACTTTTAACATTACTTAATTTTCAAATGGATATTTCAAAAAAAATGGCAGAGTGTGCTCAAAATTTCAATTATGAGGAAAATCTGTTGGGCGCAATTGATATTTCATATGATAAAGATGATAATGGTTATGCTGCCTTTGTCATATCTGAAAAAGGAAAAATAAGTGTTCAATATCTTTTTTTAGAAAATAATTTCCCGTATATACCTGGTTATCTTTTTTTTAGGGAGGGAAAATACATAGAAAAACTTTCAAAAAACTTTAATGGATTACTTCTAGTGGATGGAAATGGAATACTTCATCCAAGAAGAGCAGGCATAGCATCCCTCTCTGGATATATGTACAAAGTAGCAACGATAGGAGTGGCAAAATCAAAGATGAGTTTGCCTTCTGGACTGTATTCCTCAATTAATGAAAAATTCAAGATAATCAATGATAAATACATATTAAGCGAAGGATACGGTGTACCATTCAAAGAAGCCTATTCTATCATAATCAAAGAATACGGTATGACTTATCCAAAAATTCTTAAATTAGCACACAATTATGCAGGAGAATTCAAAAAGCGCAGGTTGTCGAGCTAGGTTAAAGGCGATGGATTCAGGGTCCATTCCCGCAGGGGTTCGCCGGTTCAAATCCGGCCCTGCGCATGAAATTTTCCACAAATTCCATATTTAGATTAGATATAATTGCAAAGTTTATCTTGCCAGAGATCATATTCCTCTTTTAATTCTTCTATATTTTCCTTTTGAAAATCTCCTTTTTTAGAAAGATTTTCATACATTTCGAGAATATATTTCCTTGAATTTTGTGCGAGTTCATCAAAATATTCCCTTATGCTTTTTTCCAACCCTTTGTGTAAATAATTGATTTTCTTCCCAGTGAAAAGTACTTTATAAAATTTCTTGTTTTCAAGTGTGACATGAAATATTTTCCATCTTATATCAAATTCTTCTTTGAAATGATTTCCTGTAAGGTTCGCAAGGGCTAGAACAAGTCTTTCATCATCCGGGTTTTCATTAAGCTG
The DNA here is from genome assembly GCF_052315375.1 of Caldiplasma sukawensis. Classification (NCBI taxonomy): domain Archaea; kingdom Methanobacteriati; phylum Thermoplasmatota; class Thermoplasmata; order Thermoplasmatales; family Cuniculiplasmataceae; genus Caldiplasma; species Caldiplasma sukawensis. Next base: position 65,380 of record NZ_JBLSDG010000005.1, on the reverse strand, counting down.
AAATGAAATATCAAGTCCTTTTACCATGTTAAAGCATTGGAAACATTCTTAATTATTTTTGTTAATTTTTTAATCTCTGATTATTAAAAATTATGTTTACAATTAAAAATACCTTAATTTTCAAAGAAAGTGGTTAAACTTTCCATATAAATATATGTAAAAAAATGACCAAAAAAATTAATAGTTTTTCGAAAAGTATATATATATGCATAAAATAACTATATATGAGAAAATCTCTCCCTATCATACATCGATTGGATAGGGAACTATTGGTATCTGATGTTTCCATGGAACTGATTAATAAAAATGTTTACGATAAAAGTGGAAAGAAAATAGGTAAAATAGTAAGGATTCTTGGCAGATCGGAAAATCCACACGGCATTGTTGTATTAAATTCTGATATTGAAACAGATGAGATTTTCTTGTGAGGGTGGTTTTAATGGTAGAAGATGGGAAGAAAAAAATTGAACAGATAGAGAGATGTCCTGAATGCGGTTCAACTGATATGTCAAGGGATTACGAGAGAGGGGAACTGGTCTGTAATAAATGCGGTATTGTTATTGACGAAAGTTACATAGATCAGGGTCCTGAGTGGCGTGCCTTCGACAGTGAACAGAATGAGTCAAGGGCAAGAGCAGGTTCACCAATGACATTCACCATACATGACAAAGGACTATCCACGGATATTTCATGGAAAAATAAGGATTCCTATGGAAAATCAATACCTACCAGGAACAGGGCACAGCTATACAGACTTAGAAAATGGCAGAAAAGAATTAAGGTTTCAAATGCCGCTGAGAGAAATTTATCACAAGCACTTCAGGAAATGGAAAGAATGGCCTCAAATTTAAGCATACCAAATGACGTTAGGGAGACTGCGGCTGTTATCTACAGAAAGGCAGTTAAGCAAAACATGATCAGGGGAAGGAGCATAGAAGGTGTTGTGGCAGGTTCTTTGTATGCTGCTTGCAGACTAACAAATGTTCCAAGAACACTGGATGAGATCGCCTCAATAACAAGGGTTAAGAAAAAAGAGATAGGTAGAACATTCAGAATAATGAGCAGATATCTTCAGTTGAATATACTTCCCTCAAAGCCGGAAGACTATCTTAACAGATTCTGCAGCAAGCTAAAATTATCAATGGAAACAAGAAAAAGAGCAGCAGAGATAATAAAACTTGCCCAGGATCATGATCTAACATCTGGAAAAGGACCAACAGGAGTTGCAGCAGCAGCAATTTACATAGGTTCCATAATTACTGGTGAGAAAAGAACACAGAGATCAGTTGCTGAGGTTGCCGGTGTAACTGAGGTCACCATCAGGAACAGATACAAGGAACTGACTGAAAAATTGAATCTGGATGTTCAGGAATAATTTAATTAGATTTCCGAAATTTTTTCATAAATATCTATTATTTTTAAAAATTCATCAATAACATTGTAAATTGAAGTAAATTTTTCAATATCCCCCTCTATAATTAATCCTTCTTTGGATAATTCAGTGAGGAAATTTTCATTTTCAGGAGACAACATTTGCATTATTTTCTTTGCATCCTCGTATTTAATCTCATTCAATTCCACTCTGATTTTCATAATGGTATATATTGAAAAATTTATTTATTGTTTTCAATATGGATTAAGGAAGCAGAGGTTGCCGAGACAGGTTAAAGGCGGCAGACTCAAGATCTGCTTCCGTAGGGATTCGCCGGTTCGAATCCGGCCCTCTGCATTTTTAATTTTTATTTTGAAAATTCTTTTTTGATCCTTGTTTCGTAAATATCAAATATATCTGATAGCGTTCTTGCATAATTCCAGCCGTAACTGTCAACAGTCATATTGAGTTTTCTTCCAAGAAGTCTTGTTCTTACGGAATACTTGATTTTACCCTCGTTTTCCTTGTGCTTTGCAACATGTATCTGAAAAGATCCGCCTTTTAAATTAACTATTTTTTCAAGCCTGTTAAAAAACTTCTCACACATGCTGTATGTAGTAAGATAAAGGTCCTTGTCATTCTGGTTAAGGCCTGAAATATTGACCATTATCCCCTTTTCCTCACCTTCATTACCTATGACATCAAGTACATTGTTTATGGTAAGCATACCCGTAACCTTCATTCCTTTGTTCACCACAGGAATGCTGTGAACTTTTTCTTTTACTATGGACTCACACCCTGTAATTACCTTATCCTCCTCGTATACAAAATGGGGATTTGACATTACAGATTTTACTATTATATCTGCCTTTTCTTTGTTTCCTGACATCTCCATGGAATTCTGTTTTTCCCTTGTTTTAAGTTCATAATCAAGAACTTCTTTCATTTTCAAAATTCCTGAAATTTTCTCATCCTTATCAATCACCGCTACTATATCAAGACCCTTTTCTCTCATCTTTTCAATTGCAAGTGATATATCCTGATCCTCATGAACTGAAAGGGGCTCATCCATAATATCCTGGGCACTGTAAAGATTTACTTCTGGAAATTCAGATATATTTTTTATTATATCTGTCCTTGAAACAACTCCAAGAAGCTTGTTTCCATCAACCACAGCCAATGCACCCATTGCACTCTTTTTAAGAAGATCAAGGGCCTTGTTAATGTCATCATCAGGTTTTAGAACAGGTGAACTTGATATGAAATGTCTTATCTTGGAATTGAAATGTATACTCTTTCTTCCTGCAAGATCTCTGTAACTTATCATTCCTATGTATGATTTACCAGAAAGCACCGGGAGCTGAGATATATTGTGATCCCTCATAACATTCAATGCCTTAATTACAGTCTCATCCTCACTTATAACCTTCGGCTCATATGTCATTATATCTCTGACTGTCTTCATATTATCACCTACAGTATTTAACTCCAGTATTTTTTAATATCTCTGCCACTTTACTTCTTGTATCCTTTCCCTTTATTGAATCAGCGATTACTGAGGCTAAACCATCCATATCGTTGAGGCCCAATCTTGTTATTTCAGAAGTTCCTATCCTCCCTTCACGATCCACTATTATGTTATTTTTTTCAAGAATCTTTGATATTTCAATGAAATTTGTTTTTCTATCTTTCATTATTATCTGATGTGATTCAGAATACCATGGACCGTATTTAATCTCTATACCGTATTGCTCAAGATTATACGCAAGATTTTTTGAATTCTGGATAACATTTTTTGCGTAAGTTTCTCCAAATTCCAGAAAATCTTCAGCTACAACTCCAAGTGCAGCAATCCTGTTTGGATGATAATTATCAAAGGTTTTCCACACAGTATTTTCCTCTATTTTCTTGAAAAGTTCTTCGTTCTGCGTCAGAACAATACCTCCTTGCGGACCGAAAAATGATTTGTGTGTTGACCCAAAGAGAATGTCACTGTATTTTATGGCATCAGGTTGAAATTTTTTACCCGCAATTAGACCCATAACATGTGACCCGTCATAAATAAGGAATGAACCTGATTTATCACATATTTCCTTAATTCTCTTAAGATCGTATGGTTTTACAAAAAATGACTGCCCGAGAATGATTGCATCTGGACGCTCCCCGGCTGCTTTTCTTTCCAGAGCTTCATAATCAATTTCCTGAATATTATTGTCATATGGTATTGAAGAATATTTATATGAAAGCATGTTTCCAAGGTATTCATCAGCGTAACCTGTGTAGCCTCCATCTTTCTCATCTATAGCCATTATTTTACCATTTGTTTTAACAGTTGAGAGAATGGCCATTTCAGCAGCTATATGGGCACCCGGTGGCCTTATCTCAGCAAATCTTGCAGAGTAAAGAGCTTTTATTGAGTTTTCAGTTTTAGTTTTTATTTCCTCTATGAGATCTGTTCCACCATATGCATTTATTCCATTATTCATTACGTGGGAATATCGGCTTCCTAAGTCCGAGCCCAATGCAAGTCTTGCATGAGGGCAAAGGTAATTTTCAGATGCCTGAAGATTAATTACATTTCTTCTGTATCTCTCATATTTGTCAAGAAGATCAATTATTCTGTCCATGATATTGTATAATGATTATGAAAATAAAATTTTATTAAATGGTGAATTTAAATTATTAACTCCACACTTTAAAAATTCATTGTTTGTCAGTAAAAAGATTTTTAAGTCTTTCATATCTTTGTTCCACGGTTTCATATTTTATATGTCTCTTTCTTAAAGTCCCTCTTATGTACAAGTATAATGAATATGGTAAAACTGAAAATTTTGGTTCAAAAAAAATTTTTCTGTATAATCTAAAACCATAACCAGATGAAAAAAGAATGTGTGACGCATTATCAATTCTTCTATTCCAAAGCTCCTTCTTATTTTTTGAATATCTTAGTTCACTGTGCTGTTCTTTTTTTTCTATTCCCATATCAATCTGTTCAATTTCATCACCTGTAATTTTGATCTCCTCAAACATGTTTAGCATTTCTGCAAGTCTCCAAACATAGAGATCCTCTAAATAATTCAAAGGAGGATAACCCTCGAGAAATTGCCATGTCTTCCTAGAACCGCATGTCATATTAAATGATGGTTCCTTTCCAAGTATTCGTATAAGTTTTTCTGTATTCATTGATAAAATTTTTTCCACCAGACTGTTAAGACCTCTATAATAGAGATCAGCATCTAACTGGAAAATGAACTCTCCATTGGAATTAATTAGTCCTATTTGTCTTCCTTCCCCCCTGTTACATTTTTCTCTTATAATTTTTAATTTGTCACCAAATTTAACCTTAATTTCTTCAAGAACGGAAACCGTTTCATCGTCAGACATATTATCTACAAGAATTATCTCATAATTTTTTTCATTTAATGAATCGAATGCGGAAAAAAATTTTTTAAGTGTTTTACCTGTTCTGTATGTTGTTACAACGAAACTTATCATTTCTCGATTCATAGATGATAAATATAAAAATATTTTTAATCAGTGTAAGAAATATCAATACCTTTGGTTTCAGGAAGTATTATGAAATAAAGGATAGCTGCAAACACCCCAAGTGCCCATAATATGACATTTTCAATGATGAAACCCTCCACTGATAAATTTAAGCTGATTACTATAGTTATGGCATATACTATCATTGGAAATAATCTTACAACGCCGATCATTGTGCTTCTAACACCGGTACTGAAAAGTTCTGGTTCAAGTACCACTCTTGAGGCCCAGGCGAATTCACTGCAGAACATGTTTGAAAAAAGCAATGGTAGAAATATGTAAAGGTTAGAAATATAAGGTAATACAGCCATTATTATAAGTATTGTAATCAGACCTGATAGATATGAGTAAAATGTGTATGATTTTCTTGGACCCTTAACAAGGTAGGCTGCTACAAAACCTGCCACAGATGAACCAGTTAAGGCAACAAATATTAGAATGCTTGAAATTTTAGGAAATTCAATGGGCCCTATGTTGTATGCAAGAAGGCCAAAAGTGATATATTGTGATATACCCATCATTCCCAATAAAATAATTGATGGTAAGATGGAAGGCTTATTATTCACTTTTATTCCCTCATCCGTAATTTTAAGTATATTTTTCTCTTCCATTGCCTTATTTTCATTCCCTTTCACCTTATACCATCTGTAAGATTCTGGTAATGAAAGTCTTGCCACTGCAAGTGTAAATATTATGGATAATGAGATTGCTAATAGTATTAACCTCTGTATTTCAGTTGATACAGGAAAGAGAAAGATTGCGGCAACCACTGCACTACTAATATTACTCATGTTTGTTATTATAGTAAGATAAAAAGGACGATCTGTTGCGTTACTATCTTCAGCAATAAGTGAAAGTGATGATGGCTCCTCCCCGCCTACTCCAAACTGTGCCGTAATAAGACCAGCCAGAAGTAGATAAACTGTGGAAGAAAATGTTATTACTATTATTCCAATGGAATAAAGCGACATCGTTAAGAAAAATATACTTTTTCTTCCGTATCTGTCTGAAAAAATACCCATTACAAAATTTCCTAAGGGTACAGTCAATGGTCCTGCAAGGAGAAAAACCTCCGTCCAAAATGATGAAACGTTACTGATAATATTATCAGACGCAGCAAGCGGACCAATGGTTGCAATAACGCCCCAAAATGCAAAAGCCAAACTTGTAGACCAAAACAAACTTTTATTAATTCTCACTTTTTCATCCCTCCGCCGGCATTACCCGGATCAGGTTCTAAGGGTCGACCCACACAGGTCCTCTCAGCCTTTGAGCTCCCCTTGCTCTTGGATTATAATCAAATATATTAATATGATTATACATTCATTCAGTTGATTAAATATTTTATCATTAAAGTTTAAGTATATTAATTAATTATTACCTTATGAGCAATGAATTTTCAGTAATAACTAAAGGCCTTAGAAAAGTCTACAACGGGTCTATAGAGGCAGTTAAAGGCATAGATCTTGAAATAAAAAAAGGTGAAATATTCGGATTTTTAGGCCCCAATGGAGCTGGAAAATCTACTACAATAAAAATGCTCTCCACATCAATTAAACCAACTTCAGGAGAGGCAACAGTAAATGGCTATGATATAATAAAAGAATCGATAAAGGTAAGGCAGAGTATTGGTGTTGTGCCTCAGGACTTGACTGCCGATGAAGACCTTAAAGGTATAGAGAACCTTGTAATGGTTGGTAGATTCTACGGGATGCAAAAAGAAGAGGCTTACAGAAAATCAAAAGAACTTCTTGAGATGGTTGATCTTGAGGAATTTGGTGAGAAAAATGTAGGTTCTTATTCAGGTGGAATGAGAAAAAGGCTTGAACTTGCAATGGGTCTCATACATGATCCTGAAACAATATTTCTGGATGAACCGACACTTGGACTGGATGTTCAGACAAGATCAAAAATGTGGGAATACATAGATAAAATAAGAAAAGAATTCAATGTAACGATTTTGTTAACCAGTCATTATCTGGAAGAGGTGGACGCCCTTTCAGACAGGATATCTATAATTGATCACGGCAAGATCATTGTAACTGGAACTTCTCAGGAATTAAAGGATAATCTTAAAGGTGATATAATTCAGGCAGAATTTAAGTCCAAAGATGATGCAATGAAGTTTTTAAACTATGAAAATAAAATTGATGGTAAACTTATGAATGAAAACACTGTGAGAATTAAGGTCGAAAGTTCTGAGACTGAGCTTCCAGGTATCATGGACTTTATTGTAAAAAACAATCTTAAAGTTGGTAAATTTACAGTGACAAAACCATCCCTTGATCAGGTATTTCTTGAATACACTGGAAAAGAATTGAGAGATGAAGAAGGTGGAGATGCAAGAAAAATGATGATTAATATGAGGAGGTTGAGAAGATGAGTGGTCTGGGCCCTCTTACGGTCAGAGAACTTAAGAAATGGTACAGAAATCCTGTATTTCTTATCACAGGTCTTATACAGCCAATTTTCTGGATAGCACTTTTTGGAAGCGCCTTTGATATAGGAAAACTTTTTTCACTGATACCATCTAATTCAGGAGCTGCAAGCTTTGCATTCTTTGGTCCTGCAAAAAATTATATCACATTTATACTGGGTGGAATACTTACTACAACCTCCTTATTCACAGCACTTTTTTCAGGAACAAGTATAATATTTGACAGAAGACTGGGTGTGATGTCAAGACTCCTTGCATCACCCATAAAAAGAAGCTCAATAATTTTCAGCAAAATATTGTCAACAACGGTTAGAATTCTCGTTCAGGCGTTCATCCTTATTTTGGCTGCACTTATAATTCCAAACGGATTGCAATTTGTAAATGGCTTCACACTATTTGATGCACTAATAGTCATTGCTGCGCTCATAATGATTGCATTTTCATTTTCTTCCCTTTTTAGCATAATTGCAATAAGACTGAAAAGACAGGAAACAATATTTGGAATTATAAACCTGATAAACCTGCCACTTATATTCGCAAGTTTTGCTCTATTCCCGGCAACTCTTATGAGCGGCTGGCTTGCAAAGGTTGCTTATTACAATCCAGTTTCCTGGTCAACAATTTCAATAAGAGATGTCATTCTTTACGGATCACTTTCATCTTCACAGCTTCACACAGTGGGATTGAACATGCTTTACCTATTTCTTCTTTCAATATTCTTCATAATCCTAACAATTGTGTTGTCTGAAAAGGAAATAAGGGATTAAATTAAAAAAATTATTTTTTAAAAAAAGATTTATAAGTTAAATTATTAACTAATTGATAAACATGGTTAAGTACAAATGGGTAGCACTTTCAAATACAACATTAGGGGTACTAATGGCCTCTATTAATGGTACGATTATTCTTATCTCACTTCCTGCAATATTAGGGAAAAATGGTATTGACATCAATCCTTTTCAGGCCGGATCTTTCTTGTATCTTATATGGCTCATACTGGGATATAATATAATAACAGCAGTCATTCTCTTGACACTTGGAAGACTTTCTGACATATATGGAAGAACAAGATTGTTCAATCTTGGTTTTGTAATTTTTACAATTGGATCAATTATGTTATTCCTCACCCCAAATAAAGGTGATATTGGGGCAGACGAGCTTATAGGGTTCAGGCTAATACAGGGATTTGGAGCAGCTTTTCTTTTTGCAAACTCCACCGCAATACTAACTGATGCGTTTCCTCAGAACGAAAGGGGAAAGGCTCTAGGTCTGAATCAGATTGCTGCCTTGGGTGGTTCATTCATAGGTTTGATACTTGGAGGAATTCTTGCTAACCAGACTGTTGTCATAGATGGCCTGACATTATATGGGTGGAGACTGGTATTTTTGGTTAGCGTCCCAGTTGGAGTGCTTGGATCCATCTGGTCATTGCTTAAACTAAAGGATAATTCCATTAGGGATAAGTCCCAGAAAATTGATTATGCAGGCAATGTAGTCTTTGGTGTTGGAATAACCATATTTTTAATTGCTCTAACCTATGGTCTTCTTCCATACGGTTCTTCAGTGATGGGATGGTCAGATCCATATGTCATCTCCGGATTAATTATAGGAACGATTCTAATTATAGCATTCCCATTCATTGAATTGAGGGTGAAGCAGCCAATGTTTAAAATGTCACTTTTCAAGGTTAGATCATTTTCATTTGGAAACTTTGCCTCCCTGTTGGGATCTCTTGGAAGAGGTGGAGTTATGTTTATGCTTATAATACTCCTCCAGGGTGTATGGCTTCCACTGCATGGTGTTCCATACTCACTCACACCTTTTTACGCAGGAATTTATATGATTCCACTTACCCTTGGATTTTTAACCATGGGTCCAATTGGTGGAGCGCTTTCTGATAAATTTGGTGCAAGAGGAATTGCCACAATAGGCATGGCAATTGTTGCGGTTGCATTCATATTGCTATCATTCCTTCCCTATAACTTCTATTATCCTGAGTTTGCTGTTATTATCTATCTGTTTGGTTTTGGTTCTGGAATGTTTGCAGCTCCAAATACTGCTGCAATAATGAACTCAGTATCAGCAGAAAACAGAGGTATTGCATCAGGAATGGTAGCAACTGTAAGAAATGTAGCCCAGACAGCCTCAATGGGAATATTTTTTACAATAGTGATAGTGGCACTTTCAAATAATCTTCCAGGATATTTTAATTCAGCCCTCGCAACAATAGGTGCTTCTATCATTGCTCCTGTTCTTGATAAAATACCACCAACTGCAGCAATTTTTTCAGCATTTCTTGGATATAATCCTATGGGAACAATTTTAGCATCCTTGCCAACTGCATTGACATCAAAGCTTTCAGCATCTGCAATCACCACCATGGAGGGAAAAGTGTGGTTTCCAACCGCACTTGCTCCAGCAGTGATGTCAGCACTTAGGGATTCATTCTATATTGGAGCTACTCTGTCAGCAATTGCTGCAATACTCTCACTATTCAGAGGAAAAAGGTATTTCCATGAGGGTAGTGGATTGCAGAGGGAAATTGATGACACTAGAATTGTTAAAAATAGAAAAGCTGTCAGAGATAATGAGCCTGAGAGAGCTCAATTTCCAAGATAATTTAAAATTTTTTTAATTTATAGAAAATATTAAGAAAAAATGGAAAATTAAAAAATATAAAGATGTAATTATGGATCCATGCCAGGAAGAATCAAAGTGATTAATGACCCGGGAGATCTTGTTTCCATTTTTCATGCCTCAGACACAGAGGTAAAAAGAAAATTGTTGATTGACCTCTCGAATTCATGGATAACGCTCACAAAAATTACTGAAAAATATGGAAATGAGGGTAAAAAGGCACTTCTCTACCTGGATAAGATTAAAATGCTGGAAACTCAGTGGCTTACAGGTGAAAACGGACCTGAAAAAGCTTATCACAATTTTTACAATAATGTACAAATCAATTTAATGGGTTCAATGAACGAACTTTCAGACATAATTTATGCAACAGTCATATCAGACGAGGAAATAGGAAAATATGAAGAAAAGATTATTGAAATGATGAAGGATAACGATTCAATATTCATTGGTGAAGTTTCAGAGGCTCTTAATATTTCTCAAACATTGATAAAGGGTATAATAAAAAGATCTTCAATTTTGCAAATTAAAGGTTTCAAAATTGAAAAGGTAATAATGGAGTAACATGGTTAACATATACAGGTATGGCCACAGACCATTAAGAGACAAGAGAATAACTACACACATAGCACTGACGTCAAGGGCTTTCGGCGTTGAAGGCATGGCAGTTGACACGTATGATCCTGAATTGGAATCTACAATAAACAGGGTCAATAAAGAATTCGGTGGTAATTTCATTATTAAGACAGGTGTAAAGTTAAATGAATATATGTCAGCATTAGGTAAACCCTTACTTGTTCATTTGACAATGTATGGGATTCCAATAATGGATAAGATTGAGGAGATCAAGATTAAAAATGAAAAGATTGTAGTGTTCGTTGGTGCAGAAAAGGTTCCGCCTGACATATACCAGAAAGCAGATTTCAATATATCTGTCACATCACAACCCATAAGTGAACTGTCTGCCCTTACAATATTCCTGGACAGGTATTATGAAGGTAAGGAACTGAATATTAACTTTGAAGGAAAAAGAAAAATAATCCCATCAGAAAAGGGAAAGAATGTGATAGTTCGTCATAATATAAATGTTAAATGAAAGATATTGATTTGTAATTAAGGAGAATTGACTTACATTTCAAAAAATTTAATTGTTAGAATACATTAACCTTTTGAAAGCCGCTGTAGCTCAGTTTGGTAGAGCACTCGCCTGTTAAGCGAGCGGTCGTCGGTTCGAGCCCGACCGGCGGCGTTTTAGTTTTTGTTAAAGTTAGACTTGCCATTTCTAATTTTTAAAATATGGATTTTTAGTTATCTATTGATTATAACATAATCTATTTCCATTCTGCGTGCCAGTTCACCATCTATATCATCCCTGTCCCCGATAACTATTGAACTTTCAATGTCAATTTCAAAATCCTTCATTGCTTTTTTTATTAAACCGGTTTCTGGTTTTCTGCATGAGCATTTATCATCAGGGGTGTGAGGGCAAAAGTATGTTGCATCCACTTTCACACCTCTTTCTTTCAGTTTTTGAATCAAAGCGTTATGGAAATTTTCATAATCCCTCATTGAAAAATACCCTCTTCCAATGCCAGATTGATTTGTAATTATAATTATGAGATAATCTTTTTCCATGTATTCCTTCATCATCTGTACTGTATCATCGTAGAGTTTTATCTGAGAAACGTCGTGACAATATGGACAGTCATGAATTATTGTTCCGTCCCTATCAATGAAAAGGGCCTTCTTTTTCACCATTTGTTATGTCAATTTTTTATTTCCTTTTTTTGTTATTATTACTATTTGTATATGGAAAATATTAATATTTTCTAATCTTTAATCCCCTCTATGAATGATGAAGAAATCAGCTCTTATCTTGAAGAGGGATCGAAGGTCAGACTTAATATGGACATAAAAACTATAAGTTATATTGATGAGAGCATATATAAAACATTTAAGAATGGAAAAAAATTAATAATTTTTGGAAACGGAGGAAGTGCTGCAGATGCACAGCACATCGCAGCTGAGTTTGTAGGCAGGTTTGAAATGGAAAGGAAACCTCTTCCTGCAATGATATTACATGGAAATTCTTCATCAGTAACCGCTATCGGGAATGATTACTCATATGATGAAGTTTTCAGCAGACAGATCCTGGCATTTGCAGATGTGGGTGACATGATAATTGCACTGAGCACAAGTGGAAATTCAACTAATGTTGTAAGAGGGGTTGAAGCTGCAATTAAAAAAGGATGCAATGTATTTGCCATAACAGGTAAGGATGGTGGAAAATTATCCACTTTAATTAATAATAAAAACATTCTTAAAATAGAAAGTAAAAGAACATCAATAATTCAGGAGTGCACAATAGCTGCAGGGCATATCTTTTCAAAAATAGTTGAGGATAAAATTAAAGAAAATGGTGAAATCCAATGAATAGAAATATCAGAATTGTGACTACAAAAACACCTTTGAGAATTACATTCACAGGTGGTGGAACAGATATTCCTGACTTTTATAGAAATTACGGGCCTGGATCAGTTGTTTCAGCTTCCATAAACAAGTACATATATGTTACGGTTGCAAGTAATTTCAGAACCGATGAGATAAGGGTAAGTTATTCTAAAACTGAGAATGCAATAAAGAACATAGATGATATCAAACATCCCACAGTCAGGGAGGCACTACGGTTACTTGACATAAAGAAAGGTTTACAGATTGTAAGTATAACTGAAGTACCTTCTGAAGGGACTGGCTTAGGGTCCAGCAGTTCGTTCCTGGTGGGTTTATTAAATGCCCTTCATACATGGATTGGAGAAACTGTTTCACCAGGACAGCTGGCACAAGAGGCTGTTAAAATTGAGAGAGAAATACTAAAAGAGCCAGAAGGGAAACAGGATCAGTACTTAGCTGCTTATGGTGGAATACAACATCTAATATTTGAATCAAATGAAGAGGTGAAAATAAATAGAATAAAAATGGATGAAGAGGGAATTAATGCTTTGAATCAGATGCTAATGCTTTTCTACACAGGTATCGAAAGAAAATCATCCATTATCCATAATGAACAGAAAAAAAATGTTGAGAATAAAAAGTCAAATTATGAAAGGATGAGAGATATAGCATTTGAGTCTGCTCAATCCATATTAAGGATGGATTTTGAAAATCTTGGAAAACTTATGGATGAAAACTGGAAATTAAAAAGAGAACTTGGTTCAGGAATAACCATGGAAGATATCGATAGATGGTACAGTGATGCCATTAATGCTGGTGCATACGGAGGAAAATTGATTGGGGCCGGGGGAGGAGGATTTTTACTTTTCCTTTCGCCACCTGAAAATAGAACAAAGGTGATAAAAAGTTTAAATCAGCTTAAAATCTATGAGATTCACATCGAAAATTTTGGTTCCAGAATAGTCTATATGGAATGATTAAACCATATTCTTAAACTAATTGATGATTAATTTAAGTTTAAAAGTATTTTGAATTTGTTTTAAATAAAATGAAATGGTAATAGGAAATGAATAAGATATAAACGTCAAAGATTTAGGTATTTTCATCCTGAAAAGGATTAATTTCATTCGTATTAAATAAGATAAATTGTGAAGTTTAATTAGCTTTCTATCTTATAATTATACATATTTAATTCACAGATCCTTTCAAAACCAACTTTTTCAAGAATTGGTGCTGAAGTTGATTTCAAAGCATGCACAATAACATAATCAATTCCATTTTCTTTGGCAATTTCCATTCTTTTAATTATCATGTTTTTGTAAATACCCTTTCCCCGGAATTCCTTTTTTACTGCAGCACCATCCAGGATTGCGTAACCATCCTCAGTATCCATCTCCATTATGGAAAAACCAACTTTTTCCTTACTATATTTTTGTGTTGCCACAAATAACTTTATTTTTCCTTTGTATCTTTCAGTGGAATTTATCATCTTGGACATATAAACAAGTGATTCAGCAATGTTATCAATTCCCATTCCGAATGATGAAGATATAAGTTCAGTATAATTTTCCATTTCTTCTATGTTAATTTCGTCCACAGTATAATCATTATTAAATTTCAATCCAATTTCAGAAGTTTTCATTGCAACACCATATTCAGAATTAAGTTCGTCGTAATAAAAACCCTTCTTTACCAACCTTTCTTTTATATCGTTTGGCTTAGTAGAAGGCCCGATAATCCAGCTGAAGGACTTTTTTCTCTCCTTAAAAAAATTAATGACTTCATCTATTCTATGATCTATATTATCTGAGAAATTTGCAAGCCCCACATGATTAGCATTTTCAGAATTAAATGGAGTCACATATCCTTTAATTCCATCCAAATTAATCCTTTCAATACCAATTTTTTCGAAAAATTTTTCATCAAGTCCCTTTCTGTCCAGCATAGCATTTGTTTTTTCGATCGTAACTATAAGTTCTGCTCTCTCCATCTTTAAATAATGTATAGCATTATAAATTTTTTTCAATCTATTAAATATTAGTAATTTTAATTATCAATAATTTAATTTGAACCTTAAAGTCATTTTTAGGCACACATTCCTAATTTAGTTAAAAAAGAGATATTCATTATTTTAATTATACCTTAAGATGCACTTTTTTTCTCTCTATTTTTAAATACAAGATTTTAAAAAAGAGTGCTTCTAAATTTTAAAGATGTAACAAATATGGTGGATTAGTTAGTTTTTCAGGAAATGGATAAATTGCTAAAGGTTCCACCTCACTAATACAGTTAGCCATAAATTTAAACTTCTTTTTTATTGAATAAAGGCAAATTAATATTATTTAAAGAAAATATAAAAAAAATATTGTGAATTAAAAATGATTTTTCTTAATTATCATATGAATAATTATTGTTCTACTTGAATTTAAGAGTGTGGAAACTGTTTATACCAAATGCCATAAAATTAAAAAAAGGCATGAAAATGAAGAAATATGGAAATTCAACCGTTAATTACATATTAAATGGAAAAACAAAGGTATTATGGAATGTAATGCCCCCAGTACCAGAGTCAATTTTCTTTTAACCATTTATGTTTTATTCTTGAGATTGTCACCAGGTTATCATCTAAATTCATAGATATTGAGGAATTCAAACAAATCTTTTCTAAGAAAAAATTTAATTTTTAGTTGAGCATCATCATTTTCAAATTTGTATCATACATGGTAAAATAATAAAGCTTGCATATATATAATAAAATTTTTGAAACAAGATTAGAAATTTTTAATTTAAACAATAATTTAATTAAATATGTAATGTCCACACTGGATTTGATTAAACTTTTAAGTGAATACTATCTAATTACCTACTCACTTATTTGATCTGAACAAGTGATTGATAGAATTTGTGAATAAAATCATTAATATATTGAAGCTCATCAGAAATAGGTGTCTCCCCTTCGTTTAGCACCCTGGTTCTTATCTTATAAAAAGAATCAACAAAAAGACTATCAATTTGGACACCATTGCTAGATGCTTTATTAGATAGTAGTTTAACCTTATTTTGAAATGACATCTCATTGACCTTTTCCCTCTGTTCACCAAGCTGGACTAATCTTTCAGTTATCATAATGTCCAGTAATGACAGGAATAGAGCCGCTGATGCCCACTCCTCTCCTAATCTAAGCGCAAAAATTAGATCCCTGTGTGCGGCTAAAAAATCTTGACCCTGAACATTTGAAGGGACGAACGTATGTACCATATTGAGAAGGTCCTCAAAAGTCTTGGAATAATTCAGTATAAATGGAATACAACTGGCAAACATCATTTCAAATTCAATCCTTAATTCTTCAATTGTTACATTATCAGGATCGATCTCTGGCAACATTGTTATTGATTCTGGTTGAATTTCCTTTAGTATTTCTTTTAGTTCAACATACCTTTTTGCTATCGCCTGTGTGGGCATAACTTTCTGCGAATTTCCGAGAAGTTCTTTTAAGGAATTTACCATAAAGAAAAGGCTGATAGCCCTACCTGCTTGTTCAGGGGTTTTTGATTTGTTATTCTACTTAATCTTAGATCTTTTTTTAGTTTTACCCTGCATATGAAACAAATCTAGTGTAATATATTAGCATTCCCATCAAGCATCCCCTTAAGCTTCCTCTCCTGAATTGCACTCCGCAGGAGAGAATAATGTGCCCGGAGCGAGCCGGAAGTCCTGCGAAGCAGGACCGAGTGGTGTAAGCTTCAGCGGTGGGTGGTGTGTAACACCACACATAAACCAAGAGCGGCGATTACATGAGACCACTCTGAATAAACATAGCGAATGAATGGCTCTTTCGAAGAAAGAGTGCGAGCCGTAAATCAAAAGATGTGGATTGCTAAGCAAGACGGAGGTGAATTTTGATTGGAGGCGAAGCATGGGTCCTGTGCTCGGCGTGCAGGCGAGCGGAGGGAACATGGTGAATAGCGAAGGCTCAAAGAGGGGTGGCTGAGCGTAGCGAAGTCGGGGTGAATTTGAGCATGAGCAAAAGTAATTTATAAAAGATTATTAAGCTCATTGTATAATGTTCTGTAAATACTTTGGTTGCTTTTTTGCATAAAATAACCTAATAATAAACGAAGGGTTTTCTTTTCTGGGAATAACGTTAAAATAATATCATTGAAAACTTCTTTGTTTTCAAATAACTTTCTAAATACACTTGTTGGCAAATCTTTAATCTCGTTAAATGTCTCCTCTGCTTCCAAATCAAAGTCATAGAGACCACAAACTTATTGGACTCACATAATGTAAGTATGGTATTCCTAGATCAAAACATCAATCTAATGACACCAATAGGAAAGGTGCTTTTCCAGAACTGGGGAGCTTAGGCAGAATTTGATAGAAAACACATATTGAAGGGGGCACAAGAAAGGAGAATGGGCTCAATGCTTCATGTAAGCAGGTCAGAAAAACCATGCTTGGTTCCCTGAAAGATCTCCCTTAAACTGTAATAAGTCAGAAACAAAGGTAAGATAATTCTATAAATTCCTTAGCTTAAGAACAAGGTATCACATAATACCATCAGGAAAATGTTGGTAATGTCAAAGGTGAAAATAAGGAACTGAAAACTTGTTAATACATAGAAAAAATTACAGGAGTTTTTGAAAATCCTCGATGCTCAAGCCCGCCTGTTTGATTATTGCCCTTAAAAGTCCAGGGCCAATCTCTCTGTGATTTGGGACAGTAATCTTCTTTCCGGATTTGTTTACAAGTGTAATGTGACTTCCTGTTTGATGGTCTAAATTATAACCTATCTTAGAAAGAGCTTTTATTACATCGTTACCGGACAATACCGGAAGCTTAGGCATTCAGTATTACTTCCGCTCCAACATCTTCAGGAATGGGCTCATTGTGCTTTTTAAGGGAACCTATATATGATTCTATGGCCTCCTTGATGTTTTCAAGAGCTTCACTTTTCGTTTTACCTTGTGTGAAACATCCTGGTAGTGCAGGAACACTGACAACATAGAATCCTGCCTCATCCCTTTCAAATATAACAGTATACTTCATCATAGAACTATGTATATCGAATTTATAAGTTTTTTTCCTTCAGGATTATCTTAAGGTTATAGAATTCAAACAATCTTATGAATTTATCCGTTCTCTTTGTTAGAGGTCTAGGGATGAAATCATCCAATGTTATCATAGCTCCATTAGAAATCACGATATACCCTCATTATAACAATGGTAGATCCAATTATATCTTTCAGGAGACCCGGCTCATTTGAACAAATATAAGATGATTAAAAACCTGATGAAATGAAAGTGAAATAATTACATTGATTCACTTCCTTGCGCCCATTGATTTCTTCAATACAATGAATGTGACTATTTGTAGATAAGATTAAAACGAAAATGCATGATGTGTATACTTATCTGCTATTCTTCTGTGGTATATAGGAGAATTAAGTTATCTATAAGGGATGAGGACGGGAGTAACCTCCATGTTATGCTTCGTTTGCTAATAATTGGTAACTCATATGCCAACCAGGTTCAAGATTAGGGCGATATCACAAGACTTGCAATTCTAGTGTCTTTCCGTGAACTATTAATCTATAATTCCATTGAAGCCGTATTCCTTAATGAGAAATAGCAATAAGTCTAAAAATAACAATAGCAGATTTCTAAAAGAAATATACCTCATTTGTGAATTAATAAAGAGAAAAATCCACTAAAGAAAAAACCGGCTTATTGGACCCAGCGTTATTCCTCTTGGAAATTTAGTTTACAATGATGAAAAATTGACTTAGCGGATATCGATTATTTAAGAGATGTAAATGATGCAAAAATTATGAAAAATGCATAAGATTTTTGTTAAACAATCCTGAAATTTTACATAGAAATTTTGCTAAGGCATTAATTTCAAGAGTATATTGAATGAGAACTTATTTTCCCACTTAAGGAGATAAAGGCTGAAGCGCCCTACATATAGAGGATATCACATAAGGAAGCAATGAAAGTCATCTTTGAAACAGCCTATGAAATCAAAGCATTATATTCTCTGAATAAAGATATTTGGGTGTTGGTAGAACTCTTGAGGTTCGTTTTGTCAATGAAAGATTGGACATCTGGCAGTCTAAATGTCCTGAATAGATAGGATTAGAGCACAATAGGTTTTGATTTTTTCAAAATCTTAATTGGTATGGCCATCTCTTTGAGAATTTTATTCAGACAAGACGATTGGACTCCAGATGTTATCATAAAACATGACTTAAACATCTAAGATCTATATGTTCTCCTTTTTATACATGAAATGAGCGACTTGTTGGAGCATACTAAGACCTGCCCGTATACTTATGATAAAAGCTCAGGAAATAGCCTGGCAAATATAGCAGAGGAAATAGTAAATAAGTTACAGTCTTGATTTAAATTTTGGTATTTTTAATGTATGACATGCTCAAACTTTATTTGCGTAAGAAACCATGAGAATAATCAAAATGGGAAATCATGATGCTAATTATCAGTAATGTGGTTCTCATGTCTCAGGTATAGCATGTGGCAGAATCATTCAACTTTTAAAACAAGCCTCTATTTTCTATACTAAAAAAGTTTTGTATGAACGCAAATTCATATAAAAATAAAACAAATCCCTATTGTGTATGGAATTTGCACCTATTATCTATTTACACATAATCATAGAGAATTAAGATTTATTATGATATGTAAAACCACGAATTTCATTTATTTCATTGTGTATCTGTGCGCGTAATGAGACAAAGAAAGAGAGTAAGTTTTTTTATTGAGAGTGAAATTCTTGAAAATCCTAGAGTCTATGGGCTTAATCTTTCAGCTTTTCTGACCACCTGCCTGAAATCTGGCTAAAAACCATCCTTTCTTTTGCTTGCAGGAGAGCAGAAGGTACATAGTAAATAGTGAATGGAGATTGAATTTGAGCCTTAAAAAGATATTACCTTTGATCAAAAATAGTATAATCAGCAAATTGTTCATCTAACAACTTTTGAGACTTACTATTCAGTAATGATTTAATCCTTCTATTTGCTATATCTATGTATTTTTGATCTATATCATACCCAATATAATGTCTATTCAATTCAATTGCAGCCAAAGCTGTTGTTCCACTACCAATAAAAGGATCCAGCACTACTTCTTCTTCAAAAGAGTATAGTTTTATCAATCTCTTTGGTAACTCGATTGGGAAAGGTGCAGGATGACCAACTTTGGTTGCTGATTCAGCACCTATTGACCACATACTCTTTGTGTACTGTATAAAATCATCCTTAGTCATCGTGGATTTCATATTGGCTTTGACTCCTCGAGTAAAACTCTTCTTTGAGAAAACCAATATGTATTCGTGAGAATCTCGAAGAACTGGGTTTTTTGCTGACATATATGTTCCCCAGGCTACTGAGGAACTTGCAGTATTTCCCTTATCCCAGATTATCTCTCCTCGCATCAAGTAGCCTAATTTAATCATGTCTTCGATTATGTAGGCATGTAGTGGAATGTATGGCTTACGACCAAGGTTCGCGACGTTTATACAAGCTCTACCTCCGGGAATGAGCACTCTATAAACTTCTTTCCATACACTGATTAGAAAATATCTGTATTCATCTAGGGACATGTCTTTATCATAGAGTTTTCTTCAGATTTGGCACAGTCTTCAAAAAATTCCAGTTCTTAGCCTCTGGATTTGGCATACTCCTTGATTATGATCATTTCCCTCTCGCTGGACCCTTGCCGATTTCATCTTTTGCACTGGTTCGAAATTAGCCCAAAGTAACTTTTATTTGTGTCGCAGAATTTAGAGTGACGCATATGTTATTAAAATCCAGTGTTTATTGGTGTTACTAAAATTAAAAGTCAAATGACAGTTAGATCACATGCTATTTTTTTGAATCTCTAATTTTCAAGTATCTTCTTAGGAGGACTAATACTCCAAAAGCCTATAGAGCAGCGTAGAACACGGTGCTCGCTAGTGAGTTGAATCTTATACATTCATACAAATAATAAAGGCCGACTGTTAAAACCACTAAACCTGAAACTGCAATGGAAGTGGAAATGATAAAGTATTGTCTCCGGCTTAACATTTGAGTCATAAGATCTGCCTCACGATTGAACTTGGGATCATCTGAAGACACGGATATTGCATTTGCATGATTATCTTCTACTCATTTTTTCGAATTCTTCTCTTGCTCCCTTTAGGGCAAGTAAAATACGCTCTTCCTTTGGAGTGTGCTCACCTATTACAGTGAAGAATTCCTCATCAGAGTTTATTTTCCCTTGAAGGTAGAGATCAGATGCTTCTTTCAGCTTCTGTTTATAAATATCGGTGTCAGAATCGTCAACTATGTTGCTATAAATGAAGTTAGGCTTTGTCGTATTTGACCTGTAAATTATTTTTCTTCCAAAACCCGTTTTAAATCTAATAGATTGGGCGGTGAGAACCACAGCAGCGAAGGTCAGTGCATCTACGATATAGTAAAGTGGAGTATAATAAGGAGATGAGCTGGGTACAAAATATAAAACTGAGAATAATACAAGGAAGTCAACAACAGCTACAATTAATAACGGAACCCAACGCGTAAATCTACCGGAGAATGCCATTCAATTACCTCTAATGTCTGAATGTTAATTACTTTTTCTTTTAATATTTCAAAGCTTTATAACTTAACGTTACAAGTTAACCATTACTTGGTTAACCGTTTCTTAATATCCAGTTCGATGTTTTCCAAGTATTTGGCCTTTTCCTTTTCAATCATGGAGTGCTTCTCGTCACTTCTTAATAGGTTCTTCCGATCCGAAGCGCCCCGAAGTATCTCTTATGGTTTTCGTACTGCCTTTCTGTGACCTTAAAAACAACCTTTTTCTTATATTTTCCATTTTCCTTATCCTGTTCTATGTCAACACTTGAGTTCTGGGATATGAGGCTTCCAGGCCTCTCATCTTGATATTGTTCATCATTTTACCCTGAGTTTTTTTAATCTCCTTTGCCAAATATTCAGCAGATCCTTCAAGTAACGTTTTCTTAGATCGCTTAATACAACCTCTGTGAGCATATCTATTCTCCTGTCAAGCAACTTGCACTTTAGCTGGGCCGAGGAGCAGATCATCTCCCCGGAATGACTGATAATGCTATGTACAGATCGCTTGTATAAGAGTGCTGTAATTTGCGTTTCCTGTCCTTTATTGGTCTGAGAACCGTTTCCACGCTCCTGTCAGGAGGATACTTATAATCCGCGGGGTGTCAAAATCATGAAGTTTGAATAACCTAATCATTTATGTTAAAATATCAGCCTATCTTCACTTCGATTTTCTATTGTTGAAAATGTCGCTTGCCCTTTTTTGCAGCTTTCCGCTCTTTGCTGCAAGCAAAACTCCAATAAAGAGTATTAAAGCAGAGATGAAGAATATTCCCAACCCGTAGAAGAAGAACGAAATATACAATGACGCAGAATAATTAAGATCATGAAATAGAGCTCCAAGAACCATTATCACCATTGAACCTATAAACATAAAGGTTCCAACAGTCATTGTTTTGTTTATTGGATGAAATTTAACCATTTTGTCATCACCTCATTTATAATCATTCTTGAATATCTTGGTAAATTCAAGCATCTGCTCCTCCTTGGGCCCACGCTTTCCCACATAGTTATAAAATCCCTCTTCATCTATTTCCCCTGCAATATACTTATTGGCCGCTTCGTTTAGTCTTTTCGTGTATTTTGTTGATCCATAAGGCTTTCTTATGAACAAACTACTGTATTCAACTGTTTTTCCGTCAGATGATTTTACGGCACCGGGAAGTTCAGAAAGTATATCATGGTCAGTCTCCCAAGTTCTTGTGCCCTGAATCCTGTTTTGCCTAATCACCCAGGTGAAACCTCCTGAGCCTATTTTTCCAATCACGGGGTTTATCCCATAATCCTTGGCCTTAAATGCTCCGTAGAGTAGGGTTGAAAATCCTATTCAAAAGGGAATGAAGAAATCTAGGAAGGAACCCCAGAGGCTATAGATCAATATTTTTGGATACCTGAGAGCTAGCAATGTGTCAACGACCATTATTGCAATGCCCATGCTTAAACAGATTAATCTATCTCTCATTTACCTGTCACCTGAAATTTGTCACACCTTCCATTATTTTTAGTTTCCCCTCTGTATATTCCTCCTTATGTGGCACACTTAATCTTGTTGTTTTTCTCCCTTTTGCATCAAGGAAATTACTTCAAGTCATAAAGTTTGAATAAAAATATTAGATTTAAAATCTTTCAGTATATAAGAATGATTGGTAAGTTCAATGTTTCAATTAGTTTTTGTAACCTACTAAATAAGGTTAATGTCCTAATAGATATTACCTTTATGCATATTTTTATTATATTTTGGGAGAATATATAAAACAGCATTTTCATTATAGCCTTTCCTTTTGGCAAAAATGCCTGAAACTCATAGCCAAGACTGAGGAATTTTTCTATTTCGCCTACAGTCACGAGTTTCTGCTTTGAGCCGTTGCCTGACATTGCGCCTGCAACCTTGTCGCGGAGCAGTTTCTGGAATGCCTCTTTATTCATCTCTGCAAGGGTCATTCTATCGATTTCATCCTGCTTGTAGCCAACTGCAAGTAAAAGCTGTTGCTGGAGGTATATCTTTGCATCGGTTTCCGATGGGTCTGTTATCCTCGTTTCAAGGTACTTTAAGCATTTTTTATATGACGCGCGAATCTCCTCGATCTTGTCAGGTGACAATCGCTTGTTCGTGGAATATCTTGCTTCAATGTCGACCTTATGACCCATTATGAACTGCCTCCACGGATGAGATATGAGACCTTTGCTCTCTGCTATGTCAAGTGCCGTTGAGAAGTATCCCCTTAAAACATACGATCGCATTTTCATTCCTGCTCCGTATATGGCATCTCTCACATCTCTTGTAACTAGCGTTGTCCTTAGAAATGCGTTCTTCTTTATTCCTCGGACATCGAACTGCAATAGCTGTGAATCATATGTCAGTTCCTCTCCCTGCTTTCTCCTCTCCTCAAGATATTCCTTTATATATATTTCTCATTCCTCGCCTAAGAATGAGAAATACTGGTGCCTTGCCTTGCTCAGCTTGCTTCTCACCGTTACAGTAACAGGGATCTTGTTGAACCCTATCTCATCGGATAATTTCAGCTCCTTTAAATCTCCCGATCGCAATCCATCAGTGCCTTCATAATCGCAAAGCGATTCCGGTCTCAGTCCTGAAAATGCCATTAATGCCATGATAACTCTTCCACGAGAGGTTGCCTTTCTCAATATCCTTGCCAATTCTTCCTTGCTGGGCACTCTCTCATTCGCTATCGTTGGCGTTTCGTTCTCTCCGGATATGTTAACGGCTAACTGTAAACTGATACCGTTAAACTTCAGCCATGATAAGATAACCTTCTTGAACCTCGCAATGTAAGATCCTGCTTTACCCTCTCTTTCCAGCTTTCTTATAAAATCTATGAATTTATCTTTGAATTCCTTTTCATTGTTCTTTGCATTTTTTAGAATTTTCTTGGGATTTGTATCGTTGAGATGGCAATAATATCCTAATCCTCGCACATAAACTGTTTCAATGAGAACTGAATATGGATTCAGGTTCTCAAACCATCTTCACACATCATCATCGAGAAGAAGATCCTTATATCTGAGCCGAATGATCATGATATCACAACACAACGGTTAAAAGCATCAAAAGTATTCGATTAATAGTTTAAATGGGCCCGACCGGATTCGAACCAGTGACCTCTGCCTTGTAAGGGCAGCATCATAACCACTAGACTACGAGCCCTTAATCCTTTATTTTTAATACGTATTAATTTTTTTATGTGGATGAATCTAAATTATTATAATATATTATTTTTAAATGAAAAGAGGTATAAAACCTTTAAAATAAAGGAGGTTTAAACATTAGATTTAAGTAATAGTGAACACATATGTTGATGAAGCCCAATGAGGATAAATGTGGGAAACGTATGTACCATGGAGCTTGATCCAGAAGTTCTAGAAAGTGAGGAAAGAAAGATTCCTGTCTGTGTTCATTATCTTGGAACTAAAACCTTTCTTATGCTGGAATTAAATGCCTCAATGAAAAAAAGTATGGTAGATTATTTTATTAAATATAGACCAGTTAAGGGAAAATCTGTTCTTCTTACAATCAAAAGGGAGAATAAATTTAAATATGTCCTATCACCAGGAATTATAATATTGAATGATGTAAAGCTGTCAAGTAATAATTTATAAAATTATAAAAAATGGATTGAGTAAATTTATTAATAACTTTTGTTTTCTATATTCGGTATGCAAGAAGGCAAAAAAAATAATAGGCGAAGTTTTTTAAGAAAAAATAAAAAAGATGGAGAAAACCAACTAGATATTCTCAAACCTGATAAGATAAAAGAAAATAGTCTAGTTGAAAGGAAAAAATACGAAGTACTGGACGAATATGATGTAATCCCTAATGAGGTTACAGTTTCAATTTCATGGAATCAAGAGAGTATGGAAACCCTTTATGTTTTAAATGAGCCAGAGCTCACTGATCAAGAAAAATTGACGCTCGATATAATTAAAAAAAGTATGGAACAGATAATTAAAAGTATGAAAAAGTTCCCAAGTGATTTTGTAAATGTAAAGATTGGATCTGTAATTGAAAGTTACCTCAGAAATAGGGGTTACAAACTCCCCAGACAGAGTGTGGATAAGATAAAATATTATATAAAAAGGGATTATGAAGGTTACGGACCTTTGGATGCGGTAATAAGAGATCCTATGGTGGAAGATATATCCTGCAATGGAGTGGGGATACCGGTTTTTATTGAACATAAAACCCATGGATCACTTAAATCAAATATAGTATTCCAGTCAGATTATGAACTTGATTCTTACGTAATAAGGCTTGCCCAAATTTGTGGTAAAGAGGTTTCTATGAATGAACCGATTCTAGATGGTACTTTTCCAGAAGGACACAGAATCCAATTGACCTATGGAAAGGAAATATCATCTAAAGGGAGCTCTTTTACCATAAGATTGTTCAGGGAGACTCCTTTCACACCAATAGAATTAATAAAATATGGGGCAGCTTCATCAGAGGTTGTTACATATCTCTGGTTTGCAGTGGAAAATCTTAAATCAGGGATAATTGCTGGTGTTCCTGGTGTAGGAAAAACATCAACAATAAATGCAATGCTCATGTTTATTCCAGGGAATACAAAGGTATTCACCATAGAGGAGACAAGGGAGATCAACATAATGCATGAGAACTGGGTTGCAACATCCACAAGGGAAAGTATATATTCCACATCAAACGCAGATATCAAAAATCCACCAATAGGAATGTTTGAACTTGTTAAAATGGCAATGAGACAAAGACCAACTTACATAGTTCTTGGAGAGATTAGAGGAAGAGAATCCTATTCTCTGTTCCAGGCGATTTCTACAGGCCATACAGCATATTCAACAATTCATGCAGATTCAATGGAAACACTTATCAACAGACTTGAATCAAACCCTTTGAATATTCCTAGGGTCCTCATAAGTGCACTTAACTTCGTTATATTTAACAAATTCATTAGAATGGGTAGAAGAAATATGAGAAAAATTACAGAGATAGATGAGATAATGGGAATAGATCCGGAAAATGGAGAAATACTCTATAACAAGGTATTTCATTTTGATTACAATGAAAATGAACAAATTTATAGTGGCTATTCAAAAATACTAAACGATATAAAAAATCAGAAGCAAATGACCGATGAGGACTTTGAAAAGGAATTTGAAAGAAGAAAGGCCCTTATTGAGGGAATGGTTAATAGCGATATTCGGGACTATATCAATATTTCAAGAATAATAAATGTGTATTACAAGGATCCTGAGACAGCTCTTAAAATGGCAGGTGTTAAAAATTGGATTCAGGTAGAGAGATAAAACTAAAGGAAAAAACAGAAAAACCAACAAAGTTCAAGCTGATGAAGGAGAAGGACAAAATGACCTCAGTGATTCCAAAGCTGGGGGCATTTGACAGGTTATCAATAAAACTATTTGGAAATTTAGTTCAGAAATATGCTGACACCACAAACATAGATCTGGCTCTTCAGAAGGCAAGGATTCCTCTGACAGGTGTTGAATATTACTCTAGAGGGTTGTTTATTGCACTTATAATGATCCCTGTAACTTTAATTGCTGCAGATTTTCTTGAATTTCTCATACCAAGTTTTGGTTATCTTGTCTTTGCTTTTTGGTTTTTAATTATTGTGGTCTATTTCAGTGTCCTTGCAGAATATCCAAATTCAGTGGCTGGAACAAGAAGGAAAAAGATTGACGCCCTTCTTCCATCAGCAATGTCATTTATTGCTACCATGGCCTCAGCAGACGTACCTGTTGAGAATATAATTTATGAGCTATCAAATAACAAGGATTATGGTGAGGTTTCAACAGAAGCTAAATTCATATCTATAAATACAAGAATTTTCGGTAAAGATATAGTATCAAGTTTGAAAGAGGCAGCAACATATACACCATCCCAAAGGTTTTCCGAATTTTTGCAGGGGATAATAACGACAATGACTTCTGGAGGAGACATAAAAGAATATTTTAAGGAAAAAGCACTTCAATTTCAAACTGAGTTAAGTACTCTTATCAAGAGAAATACAGAATCACTTTCAGTTCTGGCAGAAAGTTATATCATTGTAGGTATAATGTTTCCACTCATACTTATGGTCATCATAGGAACATTAACAACAGTCATACCAGGTGAATCCGGATTGACCGTGGTAGTACTGTATCTTATTGTTTTTCTTATAATACCAATAATAGCAGGAATGTTTGCACTTATTCTCAGCAGTACAATAGGCGAGGTGAAGGTATGAAATATTCCATTGGTGGAATATCTTTAAGATATTTTGTTTTGTCGCTGTCCATACTAGCCGTTATTATCATGAATCTTCTAGGAATTATTTACAAAATTCCATATATGAATGTTCTTGTTCATCCTATTTCCGTTTCGAGTATAATCATTCTGATAATATTGATGCCTTTTGGTGTGGCTGATTTTGCAGAACAGAAGAGAAAAGAAACTGCTGAAAAAAGACTGCCCGATTTCCTCAGGGATTTGGCAGGATTCACAAATTTTGGAACACCTATGTCTGAGGCACTATTGAAGGCTTCTGAAACAAATTATGGCCCTCTGAATGAGGAAATAGATCATATTGCCGGAATGATTAAACTTGGCATTCCTGTTGAAACTGCAATTGAGGATTTTGGAACAAGAATTAAATCTAAAAATATAAAAATGACAGGAGACATAATTAAAAAGGCAAGTGAAGCAGGATCAAATACATCGGATGTTGTATCATTGGTGTCCAGCTTTGCCACACAAACTTACCTCATGAGAGAGAGCAGATATGCAGATATGAGAAGTTATTCAACTACACTTGCAACTTCCTTTGGTGTTTTCCTGTTTGTCATAATAATGTTAGATCTTTATTTCTTCCCAAAACTTTCTGCAAGTGGGCTTTCCTCCAGCAGTTCTCTGAATTTTACAAGCTCTTCATCATACATAATAGAAAAAATATTCAGTGCTGGCATAATTGTTCAAAGTGTTGCAAGTGGTCTTATTTCAGGTGTTTTCAGGGACGGAAGAGTTGTGTCAGGTTCAATGCTTGCTGGTATTCTCACATTGATAAGTATAGTAGTTCTTGCAATAGTGGGGGTTCTGTAAATGGCGTTAATAGGAAGAAAAAAGAAGTCCCAGAGAAGATTTTATTCCTCTAAAAATGTAGAAGCAATAGCTCCAGCACGAACAAAGGATGACAGAGACTACCATGATATAATTCCAGGATTTGTTTATGCAAGGGTTTATTTTGACAGAGGAGTAAACCTTTTCAAATACGAAATTACTGAACCGTCAATAAGAGACAGAACATTCAGATTGTATAAGAAATTCAGGGAGGAATTTTTCAAAAATATAACAGATCCCAATCTTTTTGAACAGGAAAAAATTAACAAGAATGAAACTGTAGAGAAATTTAAGAGAGCATTAAAATCCTCGGGTTCATTCACAGCTGAGGAGATAGAAAAGCTGGATTATTACGTAAACAGGGATATTCTAGGTTTTGGAAAGATAGATCCCCTGATGAAAGACCCATCTGTGGAAGATATCTCCTGCGATATGCCAAATGCTCCTGTTTATATCTATCACAGATCATTTGGGTACATACCTACGAACATTCAATTTGAGGAGGATGAACTTGATAACTTTATTAAAAAAATATTGCAGGATGTGGGAAGGCATATTTCAATTTCTAATCCAATAGTTGATGCGACTCTTGAAGATGGTTCCAGAATTTCTGCTTCCTTTGGAAAATTCATTACGAACAGGGGATCTTCCTTCACCATCAGAAAATTCAAAGAGGAACCACTTACCCCACTTGATCTCATAAAGAAGAATCTGGCAAGTTCAAGGGTTTTTGCATATTTCTGGGTTCTGGTTGAAAACGGTGCTAATATTATGGTTGTTGGGGGAACAGCAACTGGTAAAACTACTCTCCTTAATGCAATACTCCTTTTCGTTCCAGCCCAGAAAAAAATAGTATCAATAGAAGATACAAGGGAAATAAATCTTATACATGAAAATTGGGTTCCAATGGTTACAAGGGTAGGTTACGGTCCTTTAGATAAGGAAACGGGAAAAAGAATGGGTGAAATAGATATGTTTGACCTTCTCACAGTAACCATGAGACAAAGACCAAGTTACATAGTGGTGGGAGAGGTCAGGGGGGCTGAAGCGTTCACAATTTTTCAGGCAATGTCAATTGGAAGATATGTTTTTGGAACATTCCACGCTGATGATATAAGCACTTTCATACATAGAATGGAGTCAAAACCAATTAATGTTCCAAGAAACCTTTTATTGACTCTTGACGTAGTTGTTATTCTTCAGAATGTTCTTGATGAGAAGGGGGCAAGAAGAAGGATAAAAAGTGTGACTGAGATAACAGGCCAGGATGACGTTACTGAAGATATTGTGGTTAACAACGCATATAGCCTGAACGAAATAACTGATACACAGACATATTCAGGTTACAGCTATGTGTTGAAGAGAATTGCTGAGAAGGAAGGAAAAATGGAATCAGAGCTTGAAGAGGAGATAACACTGAGGGCAGAAATTCTTGATAAGATGATTGAAAAGGGCATATCAAATTACAAGGATTTTTACAGGTTTGTCAACTATTTCTACAAGGAGAGAAAACTTGTCTTCAGGGCACTTGACATGACAGATAAGATGGATACAAGTGAAGAGGAAAAGATAGAATAATAACTTTTTATGAACCTTGTTCCACCTGGATGGATGCGTCTTTGGGAAGCAGATGACCAGAAAGAGCTGGAATGTAAAGGGTCTGAAAAACTATTGAAAATAAGACCACAAAACTGACAACAATTTCAATGAAACCTCCCCATTTTATAAGGAGAGTATTTCCTGTTGCCAGACCCACACTTAGTGGTATTGTTGACTGAACTATAGATACCACCCCCTTTGGGCCGGAAAGTGAAATAAAAAGCTTGGTACGCCAGTTAAAAATTGTTTTTTTCTTCCTTTCATATGCTATGGACAGAAATACTGCAATTGGTCTTGCCACAAACATGATCAATAATGTTAGTATCACACCTATAATAAGGTAATTTGAAAAATCATTCACAGTAAGGATTGAACCAACAAGTATGAATATCAATCCTTGAGAAAGATAGGAAAGATTTTGCTGAAAACTCTCTTCCCTTGTCCAGAATATATTTTTGCTTGCATAATTTCCTATTATAGCACCGGTCCCTATAATTGCAGGAAATGGTGTTATTCCCAGCCCTTCAAAAACGGTTAGTTCAAACAGGATTGTGCCAAGCATTAGACCAACTATTAGATTTTCGAAATTTAGGAATTTATTCAGATAGATTATTGTAAATCCTATTATAACACCGGCAATAGAAGGGACTGTTATCTGTATAAGGAAATAATATACGGCTCCCATTGCAACTCCAGAGGAATTAAGAAGATAGGAAAAAACTGGAGATGTTGATGACGTTGGATCTATAAGTACAACCGCTATTGCTGTAAGTATAATACTCAGAGGATCGTTGAATATGCTTTCCCCTATAAGTGTTCCTGTATAATCATCCTTAATTCTGATCTTCTTGAAGAGTGGAATGAGAGTGGAAGGATCTGTGGGGGAAACTATAACACCAAAGAGAAATCCTATAAGGAAGGGTGCACCTGTCAACATGGAAAATAAGAAACCCGCTACAATAGCTGTTATAAATATACCAAGTGTTGAAAGAGATATTATACTGGCCGCGAATTTTCTGAAAATCCTAAAGTTGATAGTATGGCTTTCTGAGTAAAGAATAATTGTAAGACCAAAAATACCTATTCCAAATTGTGCAAAACTATCAAGCATGTATGAGGAGAAAGATGTATTTATAAAATTAAGAACAGGACCAAAAAGGAGACCAAAACCTATAAGAACTGGAATCTCCACTATTGAGGCTTTCCTGGCTATAGGTATTGAAAATGATGCAATTATGAGAATAAGACTGACCTGAAGGAGAGACAATTCCCCATTCAGTACCATCTGTCTACATCCTCAGGAGAAATGGGTAATCTTCTTTTGTGGGCAGATTTTTCGTACATCTCCCTCAAACGATTTCCATTCTTGCTTTCCCTGAATTTTTTATTTTTCCTTAAAAAATTAATTTCCTCATCTATTTCATCATATGTCATACCAAGTTCACCTTCGTCTGTCTGATTTTCCCATAATCCTGCTGAGGGAGGTTTATCTATGATTCTCTTTGGAATTCCAAGATATTTTGCAGCTTCTCTCACTTCACTTTTT
The DNA here is from genome assembly GCF_052315375.1 of Caldiplasma sukawensis. NCBI lineage: Archaea > Methanobacteriati > Thermoplasmatota > Thermoplasmata > Thermoplasmatales > Cuniculiplasmataceae > Caldiplasma > Caldiplasma sukawensis. The sequence goes on along the minus strand of NZ_JBLSDG010000005.1, from coordinate 34,045 downwards.
GTGAGGTTTATGATTGGCTCAATATCACATGCTCCGTCTCCAAATTTGGTATAATAGCCTGTGATGTATTCACTTAGATTTGTTGTTCCAATTACTAAACCATCCAGTGAATTTGAAAATAAATACAAAATGGACATCCTTATCCTTGATTTCAGATTTCCTGACCACCTAACATCTTTTATATTTGTTTCCGCAAGTATTGAATTTACCGGGTCATCAATTTTTATTGTTTTTACTGGAATATTTAGTGATCTGGATATTAAATCAATATCTTCATAATCCTCTTTTTTTGTTGAACTTGAAGGCATGAATATTGCATGAATTTTTTTGGCATCAATGGAATTTTTCAAAATATACAGAACTAGGGTGCTATCTATTCCTGAACTGAGTCCCAACACGGCACTTTTATCACCTATTTTGCTCGTGAGGAACGAAGATATTTCCTCTATCTTCTTATCAATCATAAAACCATATTTTTTAACACATTAATTAACTATTCTCATACTTCAGTACTGTCTCGATATCCTGTTCTTTATTCTCTCTATATTTATCTTCATAAAATTATTAAACAGAACTGACGTAGTTACAGGTCCTACACCACCGGGAACTGGTGTTATAAATCCTGCCTTTCCGTTAAGGCTTTCAAAATCTGCATCCCCTGTTATACCGTTGTCTGTCTGTATTATTCCCACATCTATCACAGCAGCTCCTTTCCTTATGTAAGCGTCATTGAGATAATTTTTAACCCCTGTTGCAGTAACTATTATATCTGAATTTTTTGTAACCTTACTTAACTCCTTCGTCTTGGAATGACACACTGTTACCGTATAATCATGGTTGATAAGATAAGCCATAAGAGGTCTTCCTATAACTGGTGATCTGTTCACAATGCATATGTTTTTACCATATTCCTTCAATTCCTGCTGGATGATTAGATATGAAGCCATAGCAGTGGCTGGAATTACGGTTTCAATTCCATAAAGATTCTGTCCCATTGTTCTATATGATATACCTTCAACATCCATATATTCAGGTATTAGATTTTCCATATCTTCCATTGATATCCACTGCGGAAATGGTCTTTCAAGGATCACCCCATCAGGTTCTATCTCTGAAATACTCTCTTCTATGGACTTTACTGGATTTTTCTCATTGTTTTTATTTGTTACCATGAATGTGACATCTATCCCAAGTTTTGAGCCTTTTCTGATTTTACTCCTTCCATATATTGATGCCTCAGGACTGATGCCCCAGTCAATGTCTAAGAAACGTGGATTTCTACCCCTAATGCTTCTAAATTTCTCAACCATCTCCTTTGTCTGATTATCAATGTTCTCTGAAAATCTATTTCCGTTAAAAATTTTGGTTTCCATTATTCCCACTCAATCACACTTTTAATTTCTCCATTTGCCTTTTTGAAAAATATTTCCGTATTACCTGGTGAAATCCTGTTGGAAATAATTGAAGAAAAAACTGACCCGTATCTTCTATTCCATTTTGAAAGATCATCCAGCGCCTTAACATAATGTGTTTTGGCTGCATCAACTGAACCGGCTATTGTTATGTTCCTTTCGATTATATAATCGATGTCCTCCCCTGAAACTTCCGTGGCGGGAGCTTTTCCGTTTGTACCGAATAGGATTGCAATACCATTGTAATTCATATTTCTTATGTAATTGAATATTGTTCCCGGGTCCCCACTTGTATCTATTAGAAGATCTGCCTTAATTCTTTTGCTGAAATCTTTGTCCTGAGATGTATCTACAAAATTAATCCCAAATGTATCCAGCATTTCAGTGATATTTTTTTGCAAAGAATGCCTGTTAACCATAAATGTATTAAAACCCCTATCCTTTGCCGATAATCCGTATAAAAATGCCTCATTTCCTGTTCCAATTATGATACAGTTCTTATCAAGAAATGTGGAATCCCCTGATGGGTAGATGGATCTTGATGACACCCTGTCAACAACTTCCATTGCTTTTTCCACATTTTTTGTTGGCTCAGTCAAAACCGCAACATCCTTAAGTGAAGGATCCTCCACCTTAACAAGGTTTATACCCTGTTCATAAAATTGTCCTCTCATGAAACCATGCAACCCGGTTATTCCTGCCTCATGCTTATTTCCATCTGAACAGTTATCAGGTCTTCCAATTCTGCAATTTGGGCAGTCTCCAGCTCTTCTAACAACAGGTACAACAAGATCTCCTGTTTTAAAATTTTTGTCGGAACTTTCAACCACTTTGCATAATGACTCATGACCCATAACTAGGAAATCATAACCAATTGGATTGTAAGCAAAACTTAAGGATCCACTAACTATTCCTCTGTCGGTTCCGCATATTCCAGTCAGGACTGGCTTTAAAAGAACATCTCCAATTTCAGAATTTATTTTAATTTTCTTATACTCAATAGAACCTTCAGGAGCCTTAGTCACATATGCAAAAGTTTCATAAGAGTTCATAATTAATGGATAAAATCAATTCTAAAATATGTTTCTATATCTGATGGCCCATTTTTTCTTTTTTTGTCATGAGATAGAATTTGTTATATTCTGTAGTCTGACTCTTTATTGGAATTCTTCCACTAACATTTATTCCGTTGGCTTCAAGGAAAGATATTTTTTCCGGATTATTTGTCATGATCTTTACGGATTTTATCCTGAAGAATTTTAAAACCTCAACAGCATAAGTGTAATCCCTGGAGTCGGCGGGAAGACCCAGTTTAAGATTGGCCTCAACTGTATCGTATCCCTGTTCCTGAAGGCTGTATGCCTTTATCTTATTGATGAGACCTATTCCCCTTCCTTCCTGTCTCAGATATATCAACAATCCATATTCCTGTTCTCCAAGGTATACCAATGACTTTAGAAGCTGATCTCTGCAATCACATCTCTTTGAACCAAATACGTCACCAGTTAAACATTCACTGTGTATTCTCACAGGAACATCAGATTTTCCTTCAACATTTCCCTTTACAATAACCGCATTTTCATTTGATTCTCCATTCTCAAATGTGTAAATATCAAACTGACCAGCCAATGTTGGTAATTTAGCCTTTGCTGCCAATCGTATCATTTCTTATCTTAGTAAGATTATTAATGCATATAAAAACATATATTTGATATATTTTTACATTATCAAGAAGAAATTTTTTCATCTAAAATTAAATATTACAATTTCTTTCCAATAAAATAAATGGAAAGCAATTATGTTATTGTGAATGGTAAGAAAGTAAGGATGAGGAAATTAACAAATGAGAATTACAGTAAAAATTTTATTCTTTTGCATGGTTATTCATTCAACGGTAGAGTGTGGGAGGATCAAGGAGTTGCCAACACAATATTCAAAAAAGGTTTCAACGTTTACATGCCAGACTATCCTGGTTTTGGGGAGTCTGAAATTAACGAAAAATATTCTATACAAAGGGGTGTTTTGGAAAAATCTCCTGAATTTATTAATGACCTTGTGAAAATTCTTGATCTTTTTGAATATTACATTCTGGGTTCATCAATGGGTGGAGGTATGGCATTGATGAATGAAATCAAATATCCGGGGAGTTGCAAGGGTATGGTGCTTGTTTCCCCTGCCTGGGTAGAAAAATATAAGGAAAGGTTCAGGGAAATCAAGATTCCTGTAGAATTGATATGGGGCGAAAATGATAATGCTGTAAATCCAAGTGTAGGCAAAGAATACACTGAACTTATTCCCAATAGCACAATGACTCTAATAATGAAAGCAGGTCATGCTGCATATATTGATAATAATAAGGAATTTTTATCAGTGCTCTTAAGAATCCTGGATAATTTTATAAAAGCTGAATTATGAATATTGAATAGATATCATTTTCATCCCTAAGCCTTTTTAAAACCTTATAACCTGCCATTTCACACATCTCCTTGAATTTTTCTGGCTTATATTTGTAGGAATATTCAGTAATTATATGTTCGCCCTTTCCTATTTTTATTGTTTCACTATCTATATTGAATTTCAAATTTTTCTTTGCAACCAGATGCATCTCAATCCTTGATTCCTTTTCATTTAGAAATGCCAGATGTGAAAAATCATTTTCATTAATTTTGATTCCCAATTCCTTCCTCATTCTAACAATAATATTTTTGTTAAAATCTTCTGTTATCCCTTCTTTATCATTGTAGGCCCTCTCAATCATATCCTTTTCTTTCATGTTGTCAACACCAATAATAAATATATCGTCCTTTCCCAGAATTTTTTCTCCTATCATTTTCATAAAATTTAATGCCTCCTGAGGTTCAAAATTTCCTATGGTTGATCCGAGAAAGAAGGCACCAAGGTTTCCTCTATGGCTTAGATATGGTAATTTTATGTCACTTGTGTAGTCTGAACATACTCCAACTATGTTAAGATATTCAAATTTCGAAGAAATAAGAACGTTTATATTCTGAAGAAATGATATTGATATATCAACCGGAAGATAAAAGGAAATTTTTCTGCACTTCTTTAGAAATATTGATGCCTTACTAATGTCACCAGGGCCAAATTCCATCATTATTGAGTCTTCTGGCAATAGTTTGCATATTTCTGCTGAATATTTTTCCAGAATTGATTTTTCAACCCTGGTTGGGTAATATTCATCAAGTTCTGTTATTCTTCTGAAAAGCTCAGAACCTCTCTCATCATAAAAAAATTTTGGTGGCGTTCTCTTTACTTGGGATTTTAAACCTTTAAGAAGCTCAGCTTTAAAATCTGCTAACTGTGGTTTCATATCCATGATTTGAATGATTCTTGACATCTAAATATCCTCCGCCAGCCTGAAACCACAGAATTGCCACCTATCCCAGGGATGATAAAAATTTCTATAAGTTGGGCGAAAATGTTTTCCTGGAGTGCCGTATGAACCTCCTCTTAACACATACTGGCCTGACATAAATTTATAATTGTATTCACCAACTTCACCGGATTCCTCCCTTCCACCAGGATATCTGATATAAGGACTTGAAGTCCATTCCCATAGATTTCCAAAAGCATTTATATTATTATTGGATATGCAAATTGCTCTGAAGTTTTTACTTTCGAGAAAGTTTTCCAGATCATTTCTTTCCTTATTTCCAAAAGCTATTTCCCATTCATACTCGGTTGGAAGCCTTTTACCTTTCCATCTTGCATAAGCATCTGCTTCATAATATGATATGTGGGAGACTGGTGCATTTTCATCAATGTCTTCAAAACCTGACATTTCATAGGTCTGGATATTTCCCGATTGCTCCTTCCAATACATTGGCATACTAATTCCATTTTTCACTATAAAGTTCCAACCTTCTGAGAGCCATAAAAGAGGATTTTTATATCCTCCTGCTTTTATAAATTCCATATACTCTCCGTTTGTCACTTCCTGATCTGAAATTCGAAAACCGTTTGAATACACTTTATGCCTGGGCCTCTCATTGTCAAAAGAGAACTCGTTTCCTCCATAGCCTATTTCATAAATTCCCTCTTTCACCTCCAAATACCCGCTTTTTCTATTATGGCAAATACTATTGGCTTTTTCACAATAATCATCCCTTATTATGCTGAAATAATTGTTTGCCTTTATGTCCATTAAAAGAAGTTCCTGGTGCTGTTCTTCATGATTTATTCCAAGTTCAATTAGATACATTTCTCTTTCATCGAAACTTTGAATTGAATCCAAAATTAATTCATCCACATATTCTCTGTACGATCTTATTTCTTCTACAGTAGGCCTGGACTGAGTACCTCTTTTTACTTTCTCCATCTGCGATCCTATGCTATTGTAATATGAATTGAAAATGAGATCAAATTTTTCATTAAATTTTCTGTAATTTTTAAAATATTTTTCAAGAATAAATTTTTCAAAAAACCAGGTGGTATGGCCTAGATGCCATTTTGGAGGGCTTGATTCTTCCAGGTATTGAACAACGTAATCTTCAATTTTAAGTGGACTGCATAATTCCAGAGTTCTTTTTCTAACCTTATTGTATAGTTTTTCAAGACTCTGTGCGTTCATAAATATAGATGAATATCTTTGTATATAATTTTAAATGTGGAATATTTTAACTTACCAAATTTTAAAGATAAAATGAAAAAAATTTTCAAAATTATTTAAGTAAAAGTTTATGATTTTGAAAAGTGGATAATGAAAACAAATTAATTGCTGCATTACTCATAGGTGTCTTGATGGGTGCTGTAGATTCCACAATTGTTTTACTGGCACTCCCTTCCATAAATTCTGCTTTAGATACCACAATACAAACCAGCATTTGGATTATAATCATCTATCTGCTTGTAACTGCCGTTGGAACAACCCAGTTTGGACGGGTTGGAGATATAATTCCAAGAAAATATATATTCAATGCTGGCTTGATAATATTTACAATAAGCTCAGGCCTCTGCGGTATTTCAGGATCAATATACGAATTAATCGGATTCAGAGGAGTTCAAGCCATAGGTGCAGGATTAATTCAGTCCAATAATGGTGCAATAATAGCAGATAATTTTCCTCCTCACAGGAGAGGGAGAGTATTTGGTTATACCTCCTTTGGTTACAATGCAGGTGCCATGCTGGGAATAGTACTTGGAGGAGTAATAACAACATTCATTGGATGGAGGTACATATTTTACATAAATGTTCCAATTGGGTTTTTTGCCATATACATTGCGTTGAAATATCTAAAGAAAGGGACTCCGGTTAAAAATAAGCTAGATATACTGGGTGCTGTTTTACTTGCATCACTACTAACATTTTTCAGTTATGGTGGAATACAGATAACTTCCAACGGTTTTGACGGAATTGCACAACTATTCATTCTTCTAGGTTTAATAACTACAATAATTTTCATCTTTGTTGAAAGGTTCACCAAAAGACCACTTATACCCTTCCAGGTTTTTAGGATAAGAATACTTTCTTTATCAATAACTGCTGCATTCTTACAGAGTCTTGGCTTTCTTTCTGTTGTATTTCTCATAATCATGTACCTGCAGGGTGCAAGAGGTCTTTCTCCATTTGCAAGTTCACTTCTCCTTCTTCCTGGATACATTGTAGGGAGCGTGCTTGGACCATATTTTGGAAAACTTACTGACAGAATAGGATCAAAAATTCCTGCAACTGCAGGCCTCATAATGATGGGTGTTGCTGTACTCATATATGCACAAATTTCACTTACCTCCACATTGCTTCTCATAATTTTAGCTTCACTGGTTACAGGTATTGGCTCATCACTTTTTTATCCTGCAAACAATAGTGCAGTAATGGCAAATTCACCAAAAGAACTATACGGAATGTCTTCTGGATTCCTGAGAACAATGTCAAATGTTGGGATGGTTAGTAGTTTCATCATATCATTGTCAATCGCATCATTGAGTATTCCAAGATATCTCGCATTTGAGGTATTTGCAGGTACAGTAAACCTCTCAGGCATAAATGAGTCAGTGGCTCAGGCACTAATAAATGGAATTCATTCTGCTCTTTACGTATCATTTGCAATACTCATGTTAGGAGCACTTATGTCCGCGATAAGAGGTGTTGATGCAAGACAGAAAATGAATAGCGGTGGATCTCTTCAAAAGATTGGTTCAAAAAATTGAAATTAAAAACCTGGAAATATTTCCCTGGCATATTTTTCAAGTGTGTCTTTGAAATTGGGATGTGAAATTTTTATCATCTCCCTTGCCCTCTCTCTCAGATCCTTTCCCTTTAACTTGGCGATTCCGTTTTCAGTAACAATATAATCAACGTGAGCTCTTGTTGTGGTTACACCAGCTCCCTTATCAATAAATGGTTGAATTTTGCTAATCCCTTTTGGTGTCATGGATGTGATTGCAATTATTGATATTCCCCCCTCAGAGAGTGATGCACCTCTTATGAAATCCATCTGTCCCCCTACACCTGAAATGATATTCTTTCCAATTGATTCAGCAACCACCTGGCCAGTGATATCAACCTGTACTGCTGAATTGACTGATACCATATTCTTATGTCTTCTTATTACAGATGTATCATTTGTGTATTCCGAGGATCTAAGAAGAAGTTCAGGATTGTCGTCTATATATTTGTAAAGCCTATCTGTACCCTTCACAAATGTTGATACAGAATGGTCCCTGTCAACTGCCTTGTATCTGTTTGTTACTGCACCTTTTTCAATGAGGTTAAGCATACCATCAGAAAACAACTCGGTGTGAATACCAAGTTCCCTATGACCTTCCAGAGCCTTAAGGGCTGAATTTGGAACCGCACCTATGCCTGCCTGGATAACCGATCTGTCCCTTATTATGGATGATACATTTTCACCTATTTCCTGCTCTATCCTTCCACCAATGGCAGGATTTTCTGGATAAATTTTTTCATTTCCCTCTATCACTATGAAATTATCCTGAATCTTGACCGTTGAATCCCCAAATGTTCTTGGAATATTTGGACTCTCTATGAGTATTATTTTTTTGCCAGTCTCTATTGCTCTCCTTATACCTATAACGGATGCACCAGTTGAAACATTACCATGGGAATCCTTTGATGATACTGTGCTGATGACCAGATCAGGTTTAAGATAATTTTCAATAAAATTTGGAATTTCAGAGAGAAATATTGGTATGTATGAAGTCACTCCCTTCAGATATGCTTCCCTGGCATTTTTACCTATGAAAAAACTGAAATCCTTGATCCCCTCTTTTTTTTCATTAATAAAATATTCATCCCCGGAAATCTCTTCATGATAAAAGGAAAGTTGCTTTCCCTTTGAATTTTCAACCATCTCCTTTATGAAATTAATGGGTGTCTGGGGAGCAGATTGCAAGTATATTTTGTCACCGTCAGAAATCACATTATGAAAATCGTCCATTGATTTCATTCTAAAATTATATTTATGTGAGAAATAAACTTTTTTAATTTTTCAAATTCTCCACCCAATTGTCTCAATGTATTTTTTTTCAATAACGTTGGTGGGTTCAACCCATTTCACATCATATCCCTTATTTTTGAAACTTTCAATCAGATCCATGTTTGAAATGCCATCCTTAACCTCGATTTCCATTGATAGATCTTTCTTTCCAGTTATCCTGCCAAGTGACCCGTCAATTTCATCAGGCATCTTCTGATCAAATGTTAGCTTCACAACTCTTACATCCTTAAGGTTTGTAATATCCGCTGCGATCTCTCCATTGTTCAGAATTATTACGCGATCTGCAAGTTCCCTGGCCTCAGACACCAGATGGGTGCTCATAATGACAGTTTTACCCTCCTTTTTGTTTTTTCTGTTTATAATGTCTGAAAATTCTCTCATCCCAGATGGATCCAGACCGAATGTTGGTTCATCAAGTATGAGTATTTCTGGATCCATGGCAAAGGCACAGGCCAGGGCAAGCCTCTGCTTCATTCCCCGTGAATACCCACCGCATTTTGATTCTATGAATGAATCCATTCTTAAAAGTGATGAAAGTGATTTTACCTCTTTTTCTGCCTCTTGCTTGTTGGCACCCTTGATCCTGCATACATTGTATATTATATCAAATCCCTTTAGGTATGGATAAAATTCTGGTAATTCTATGAGAGGCCCAACCAGTTTTAATGCATTCATGGGATCGTTGCTCACATTTATACCCTTTATGAGAAGCTCTCCTGTGGTTGGCTTTATGATATTTGTTGAAATTTTGAAGAATGTACTCTTTCCAGCCCCATTTGGACCGAGCACGACCACAAATTCACCCTGATCAATTGAAAGATTGAAATTTTTGAGGGCTTTGAATTTTCCATAATTTTTTGATAAATTTTTTGCTTCCAGTGACAATGACATTACTTCACCTCCTTCCTTTCAAATAGTATTGTGGCAGCTCCAATTGATACTATTGCATATATTAGCATTACCAGTGCTGCAGTTATTTCAGTGTGGAATGATGCTGGAAATGGACTGTTTGATGTGGTTGTTATTCCAAACTGTAAATTTACAAAAACTCTCTCTATGGCAGTTTCAGCATAGTTTAACAGGTAAAATGGTTTCACCTTATAAAGTAACTCAATCACAATTTCTGCTGCGTTAAAAACTAAAACGTATGTTATTAGCACAACTATGTAAGCATATGTGTTTTTGTTAAATATGCTTGATACCAGGAATGTGAATGCTGAAATTGCGATTATAAAAAGAACTGTTAGGAGAAAAGCATATAGAAAACCAATCACAAGAAATCCGTAAATGTACTGAAAGACTGCCAGTTCAAATACAGTATATACAACAGCTATCAGAATTGTTGCAAGAACAGAAGCAAAATACTTTCCTATCAATAGTATATATCTGGGAATTGGAAGTGTGAACACATGAAATGCTGTTTTAGTTTCTATTTCACTTGAAATGGCAGGGGACCCAAAAAAGACAGCAGCAAAAACAGGGAGATAGGAAAGAATAAAATTCCAGAGCCAAGCAAGAACCCTTTCATATGCAGTCGTACCAACTAGTGTTATACCGCCAGCCTTTGCAAAGGTTGGTATTTTTGATGAATATTTGAATGAAAGGTAAGTCAAGAGTATTGAAACTATAAATGAAAGAATGAGCATAAGATAAAAACTTCTTGAACGGTAATAATTTCTGAAATAATAAACAAATGTCTGACTCAGCAGAGATATTTTATTTGTCATCAGGAAGACATTTTAATATTATATTAATTAATTGCACAAAAAATTTTTTTGTTTTAAATTAATTTTTAAAGTTTATGGATGTGTTCAAAAAATTTCCAATAAATAATAAAGGTTCATTTATTGTTACATAAAAATAGTATGAATTATCAACGGATGATACAAGACTGATCTTTTGAATGAACTGTGCATTTTTGCTCATCTCAAGATTTAATAATCCATTGATTTCACTTTCAAGTGTCATGTTGTTCGATATAATAGTGACATTTCCCAATGTTGTATTCATTTCTCCATATACCCTAAGGTTATCTGACTCAAGTGAAGATATAGTTATACCATTGAGAGCTGAAACGTTTGCTGATGCATTAAATGGTATTGCTGTGAGTTTTCCATATGAAATCAATGCTGAAATGTTTGTGTAAAATGAAATGGTGTTCATATTCACATTACTAATGCCGGGAAGAGTGGAAGGATTGAGAAATATTCCTTTTTCATAAACATAAATGCTGAATTTTACTGAACTCAGGTTGCCTATTGTTAGATATGAGAAAACTGATCCTATGTAAATTGTTTCATTTGTACCAAACAGTGAACTTAGATTTAAACCGGATGCTGATAATCCGTTTACTTTAAGGCCTGAAGCCTGATAAATGCTAAAACCGTAGTATGATTCAACTTTTGTCAATGTAACATTAAATGTATTGTTTTTTGTCTGTACCTTTGATGCAGTGCTGTTTTTGTTCAAACTTACTGTGGAATTGAAATTGGATAGCAAAGCACTCTTTGTCATGGATGTCACAATCCCTGTATTGTTACCATTGCTGTATATTATCTCTGTGGCATTTGCAAACTGCGTTTGAACCACGAGTTTAGAATCTGATGGTACAAATTCATATATTGAATGTGAAGGTTGTGATTCGTAATTATAAAGCACATATCCCGCTGGGACAGTAATGCCTGCAACAATTATTATTGCAATTATGGCTTTTACAGCTGGTATCATTTTTATCATTAAAGTAATGAAAGTAATCAAATAAACGTTATGTAAAAAATTTTTTACATCACTTACCTGATTTTACTATATAAAAGAATACAAAGATTATCTTTTTAAAGATTCTATACCCTTATGAAATATGTAAGATATTGAAATACGGCTGTACTCGTATCCCAGTTGGCGTTTGGAGCAATGACATTTGGGGAGAAAAACCAGTGGAAATTAGGTGGTGTTGGGGCAGAACTTGCGGAAAAGATGATAAAAAAATCATTTGATGCAGGTATAAATCTATATGATACTGCAGATGTCTACGAATCTGGAGACTCAGAGGTATTACTTGGAAGGGCTTTGAAAAACATCAGGCATGAGGTGTTGGTAGCAACCAAGGTAAGAGGAAGAATGGGTCCGGGTATAAACGATCAGGGGCTTTCAATGTATCACATTGAACACTCAATACGGGGTAGCCTGGAAAGATTAAACTTTGATTATGTAGATATTTATCAATTTCATGGATGGGATGCAATTGGAAACCCACAAGAGATGCTTCTCACAATGGAGAAACTTGTGAATGAAGGAAAAATACTTTATCCTGCCGTATCTAACTTTTCTTCATGGCAACTATCAATGCTAAATACAATGGCTGAAGAAAGAGGATTGCAGAGATTCGAAAGTGCACAGATGAACTACAGCCTTTTAAACAGGGATATCGAACACGACATTCTTCAATACATGAATATGAAAAAATATCCCTTCTTGCGTGGAGTCCTCTCCATGGAGGAGTTCTTTCGGGAAAGTACAGGAAAGGTGAAAAACCCCCTGAGAGCTTCAGAATGGGATCTAGAGGTTTCTTTTTCCCCTATTTTGATGAAGAAACAGGATGGAAGATTGTGGATGAGGTGAAAAATATTTCAGAGGAAGTTGGCGCAACCCCTTCTCAGGTCTCCCTGGCCTGGATAATTTCCAAGGGGCATGTTGCAATAATAGGAGCGAGAACATTGGAGCAGCTTGAGGAGAATCTGGAGAGTGTTAATGTGACACTGAAAAAAGAACAGATTGAAAGGCTGGATAAGATAAGTGAGCCCAGACAGGTATATCCTTCATGGATGATACAGAGACAGAACAGCGAGAGGAAAGACACGGTTATTTTGTAGAGACAGAAAAACCATTATTTGAAAGTATTTTCATTATTTTTCTTTTATCTGTAATCTCCCCTGTCAATCCTGTTATTTCAATTTCATTCCTGTTTCTTTTAACCTCAATAACACTTTCGACCCTGCCCCTGTTCACAAGGAGAAATCCCTTTCCTGTTTTAAACAGGCTCTTTATTATATTTTTGAAAACCCTGAAAAACAGATCCCTGGGGCTCACAATAAATGGTTCACCATTGCTTACATTTTCATCCCTTATGTACCCTGTTTCCTCAATATCTGGAAATATTGTATATGTAAGATTCATTTCAGAAATTAACTTTGAAAGAGCCTTTGAATAGAGAGCGTGGTCACTGTTTAATGATAGGGACCTGAAAAGATCAAAATTAATCTGGCCAAAATACTCCAGAATCCCTTTTATGAATTTCTCTGCCGCCTCCTCTTTATCAAATTTCTCTGGAACTATCCTCAATGTTCCATCTGAATTCTTGCATATAACACATGAATCATAAAGTTGAGAAATGATCATTCTACCCTTTTCTATACCCAACCCGCTTTCAAGGATCAGCTCACCCTCTGTGTATCGTTCTCCAATAACCAGTTTAATTATACCTTTCTCTTCCTCACCCATGCTTTTTGATCTCAATGATCTGAAAATTGAAATGGCCTCTATAGGGGCAATTGATTGAACTGCTGCAGGGCCGCAGAAAGTGAACATGAGGTCTGATCGAAGCAGCATATCAACATCAGCCCATGATATCCCATATCTCAGGGATTCGCTGGGCTCTCTTAAACCGAGGATTAGTGAAGGCATGACGTCAATAGCAGTGCCCTGTATTGCTCTTAGTTTTCCATAAAATTTTAATGAATGATTGAAACTGTCCTCAACATACATTATCCTTGCATTTTCTTTTTTACCATTTTTGTATGCCACAGAACCAACTTTTTTGAATCCCAGTTTTTCTATTTGAGAATATAGCTTTGAATTACATTCTGTGAATATTATATCCAGTGGTGAGAAATTCTTTTCCACATATCTTATGACAGAATAAACGGCCCCATCTTTTTCCTCTGATATCTGGTGTATCCAGAATATATTATCCTTTAATTTATAAGAAATGAGACAGTTCATTGCATTTTTTGAAAAAAATGCACCATTGAATGGAGAATCATGAGAAACTACCCTCCTGAAATTTATGAATACAGGATCGTCAATGGGAAGTATTATGTCTTCACCATCAACCTTCTCAAGCGTTCCATAATATGTTCCACCTGATCCTGAATTTTCTTGTATTCCATCCAGGTCACCTTTTTTAATATAAAACCAGAAAGATGACATAATTTCATTTTGCGTCAATGGCCCTGAAAATTTCAGGAGAGTTTTCATAGCATCATTTCTTGTCATTTTTGAAATTCTGCATTTTGAATACATGTTGTTTTCATTCAATGAGACCAGAACCCTGTGTTCAAGACCTTTCATTATTTGTTTAACATCTTTAATATCGATTGAAAGATGCCTGGATATACCATCAAGAGAAGCATTACCATATGAGAGAAAATCAAGAATTTTCTGCTCAGTTTCATTTAAATCCTCTTTCCTAAGCACCTGAAGACACATTGCCATTTTTTCGTTCATAATTGTCATTTTGTGTTTGAAGAAATGACCCCTTAATGTTCTTACTGAGAGAGGTTTTAAACTATCCACTCTTATTTTCATTGAATCTTCCGATACATAAAATCCAATGTTCTCCATGTATTGATCAGGATCACTGTATTTTTTGAGAAATCTGCCTATCCTGTCCCTTGCAGGATCATTATTTTTAAACTCCAGGAGTTTTTCCAGATCCTCCTTTAGAATGTATTGTTTTGCAAATACTGGAGTTATATAATCGAATAATGCAATGCCCTTTGATACCAGTAAATCCAGTGTCTTTGTGATCTTTTCCCTGTCTCCTGGTATTTTTACAAGTATTTCATCCAGGGTCATTGGACCCATGGAATAGAGAAGGGAATGAATCAGTTTTTCGTATGAATAATTATCTGACATTAAGTCAACATTTTCCTCTACCAAATGATATTCCACCTGATCATCCCTGTATTTTCTGTAAATGAGATACATTGATTCAAGATCATTTATTGCAGTTTTAACATCCTGTTCCTGTTTCTTTAATAATGAAGAAATTTCTTTTATTGTTTTACCCTTACAGATTTTAAGAATTTCCATATCAATTTCCTTAAGTTCCCTGACCCTTCTGAAATTTTCACTGAAAAACTTGAATCTGTCTGGAATTGTAAAATAAGTGCTCCTCAAATATATACTTACAAGTTTTCCATCATTTACCAGTTTTCTTCCCATTTCAACAATATTTTCATTTTTCTCAGTTGAATATGGAAATGGAGAGTTGACTCTGTTTCTCGCTATATCTATGAAAGGAAAATATTCAAGAAGTTTCAAGTATGAATCTTCATCATGTACAGATGGAATCTTATTTTTGAAATATTCTTCAACAATCTTGGAATCTTTTATCTTAAAATCCATCAGTTCTGTTCCGTAAACTCTGTCAAGTATACGACTCTGAAGCTCCCTCATCAATTTGGCACGATCCTCCATAAGTACTACGTCACTAACCCCAGCAAGTACCAGTGAGAGTGAAAAGGGAGAAGCCTCTTTCGAATATTCAATTATCTCATAATTTTTACCATCTATGACCTCTTTCACATATTGTTCTGCAGCTGGCACATCCATAAGGTCTTCCATGATCTCACGATATGTTTCCTTTATTACAGGAAAATCTGGAATTTCTTCAAGTGCCCTGAGAAGCCTGTCACTTCTTAATTGCTGGATAGCAGTTGAAACCTCATGCCCCTTATACCTTCTGAGTATCATGAATGAACGAGCGGCACACTGCCTGAATCTTTCCTTAAACACAGTTGTATTTGAAATTGATCTTTTAACAAGATCGGTAAAATTGTATCCGTTTACAAGTGATATTGCAGACCTTATATCCACCTTTTGTTCAAGTGTTATCATGAAACCATCATCTGTCACTGTTATCCTTGTGTTTTTTCCATATGTGTTTGCAATTGCCTGAGCATAGGCTCGTGAAATTGCATCATTGATCCTTCTCCCAAGTGGGATAAAAAATATAATGTTGTAAAATTCATCATCAAAATAACCTTCCACCAGTAACTTTTGGTCTGTGGGCACAAAAAAATTGTTCTGCGCTTTTATGTATGCTATAATGCTCCTTGCCCCGTTTTCATCCACGTGATAATTTTTAATTAGATCCTTAAAAATTTCCTCCCTTTTATTCAGGTTGTTTTTAACATAATCCCTAAACCTTCCTATAAGTGTTCCCAGATCCTTTGATCTGGGAAGCATTTCACCTGTCCATGAAGGGATTGTGGGTTTAAGTCCTGTTGCATCCCTAACTATTACCCGGTTGCCCCTAGTCTTAACAAGGCTGTATGTTCTTGCTCCTAGAACAAATATATCTCCAGTGACCATTCGTTCAACAAATTTATCACTGAGCTGCCCAAGATGCCTTCCGTTGACATCAACAACCTTATAATCCGAATCGTCAGGGATTGTCCCCAAATTCATAAAATAGATCATTCTTGTACTTTTCTTCCTTCCAATTATGTTCTTTTCCTCATCATACCATATTTTTGAAAATATATTGTTATTGTCAATTTTACCTGAAAGGTAATTCACCACGCTCATATAATCTGACCATTTTAGTGTGTGGAATGCATATGATCTTTTCACAACATCGTATGCTTTTCTTATATCCCATTGTGTTTCAAGAACCATTCCGGTTATTATCTGTGTGAGTACATCCAGAGGATTTTCAGGAATGCTGACCCTATCAATTGTTCTATCATATGCTGCTTTCGTAAGAACTGCACATTCAACAAGATCATCCAGGGTAAATACAACGAATCTTCCTGTACTTAAACGTGATATTGAATGCCCTGCCCTTCCAATTCTCTGTAATCCCTTGGATACAGATTTTGGACTTCCAATCTGAACAACTATGTCTATGCTTCCAATATCGATGCCCAGTTCAAGTGAAGTTGATGATATAACACATTTCAGATTCCCCTTTTTTAATTTTTCCTCCACTTGAAGTCTTGTCTCTTTTCCAAGAGAAGAATGATGTGCCTCTATATCCTCTATGCCTCTGGCCTTAAGCCTTACCGCCACCTGCTCTGTTGAACTCCTTGTATTTGTAAAAATCAATGTTGTTTTGTGTGCCTGTATAATTTCAGCCAGAACATCATACATCTTTTCGTTAGCAACTTGAAAATTTGCAGTTGTAAGATCCTCAACAGGGGTAATTGTCATCAGATCAAGCTGCTTTTTTAAATCTATGTCAATTATTTCGCACGGTCTTGGAGTATCCTCCTCGAATCCACATAAAAAATTGGCAATCTTGTCCAGAGGAGCCTGAGTAGCAGAGAGGCCAATTCTCACAAAATTAGAATTGATCTCCTGCAATCTTTCCAGGTTTGCAGAAAGCATTGAGCCCCTTTTTGATGATGAAATTTCGTGTATTTCATCAACAATAACATATCTAAGGTTTTTGAATTTCTCCCTGAATTTTGGAGCGGTCAGTGCAAGTGCAAATGATTCTGGTGTTGTGATCAGTATGTGAGGTGGTTTTTTTAGCATTTTCTGCCTTTCCTTCTGATCTGTGTCTCCGCTTCTTACTGCAACGTTTATCTTTGGAATTTTTAATTTTTTTGTATCTGCAAGTTCATATATCTCTGAAAGTGGCTCCTGAAGATTTTTATTAATGTCATTAGCCAGAGCCTTTAATGGACTTACATATAGACAGAATATTTCATCTTCAAGTTTGTTATCCCTTGCCTTCAGAAATAACTCATTTATTATGGATAAAAAACCTGTTAAAGTTTTACCTGTTCCAGTTGGACTTGATACAAGTACATTTTTGCCCTGGTGAATCAACGGTATTACAAGTCTTTGTGGCTCAGTAAATGAACTGTATTTTGAATCGAACCATTCTGAAATGATACTATCAAGAAATGGGAATATTTCTCCTGATCTGAACCTATGCATTACTTTTCACTTTATTCCAATCTAATAATTTGAAGATATAAAAAAATTGCCAAATAAAATTATACAAAATATTGTATTTAACTTATTCTTCTAACATAGAAACCCCTTTTCTCACTTTCCATTGATAGTTTTTCAAGCAGTTGGATTCTCTTCCACCTCTCATAACCGGCTGTTCTCATTGTTTCCTCAAAGAAATTTATGACTTCATCATAATCATGATGGTTTATTGGATGTGGTATTCCATCCTTTCCACCAAGTGCATAAGAATATCTGACAGGATCAGTTTTTGATGGCTCCTTTCCATAGACCACCTCACCTATGTAGGATAATGCCCTGATAGTTGATTTTCCAACTCCTTTCATGTTCACAAGCTCGATGAAATCAGAAGGTTCGTACTGATAAATTTCATCAAGTTCCCTCCAGGGTATTTTCAAACTTAGATTAAGGATTTTAAAATCTGTAAAATTATCAAGAGTAGCTTGATTATTTCCTGTTATACGAATTCTTTCACTTATGGCTTTCATTATGGCCTGTCTGTTTTCCCTGCTCTTCTCCGAAGTGAGATCCAAAGTTTTATCAGAAATGGATTCTGAGGATATTCCCCATCTTGATTCAATATCATTTCCTGAGTTGTACCAGTGATATCTGCGGGCCATTTTTATATTACTGTTCATACCCTGATTTATGCAGGTATAATTGCCTTTGTAATCACCAATTATTCCATGAATGTATATGTCAAAACCATCCTGAAGAAGTATGCTGTCAGATCTCAATAGCAGGTCAGTATCCTTCTTCATTTTTTCAATTTTCAATTGGTTTCCGTTGTATTTTATTCTTTCCAGATCCTGAGATTTCTTTCCAATATTCTCATTTTTTCCCCCAGCAAGAAAGAAATCTACCTCATTGTTCTCAGCATATATCTTAAGAGCATGAAAAGTAGTTGTTGTTGCACCACTGGAATTCCAGTCAAACCCGGTTACAAGTGAAAGAGAATGAAACCAGAAAGGATCTGCGAATCTTCTTATTAATTCCTCTGTTCCAAAAACCTCAGTGACAGTTTTGCAGATCAAACCTGTTAATTTGACCATCTTGTTAAAAAGAAATTCTGGTGGTTTCCCGTAGTGTAGGGGCAGGTCAGCCATTCCTTTTCTTTCTGTCATCTGTTTACCTGAACTTCTATTATTTTAACACCTTCTATCTTTTCGGCTTCCTTATAACTTTTTTTGAATGAATCGAGGTCTTCTGAAAGAAAATGCTGCGCTCCAAAACTCTTTGCAAGAAGGGAAAAGTCAGGGTTTGTGAATCTTACATATTCTGGCTTATATCCTGCATCCTCCTGCTTTGATTCTATTAGACTGTATGTACAATCATTGAATACAACAACCTTGAAATCTGCACCTGTTCTCCTGGCCGTTTCAAGTTCCTGCACATTCATCAAAAAGCCCCCATCTCCACTAAACACAGTTATGTCCAAATCAGGTTTAACCATGTTAATACCTATTGCTGCAGGTAGAGATGCCCCCATTGAGGCAAATCCATTATAGATTATTGTTCTATCAGGGGAAGCAGGCTGATAGTATCTGCTCACCCATAATTTATGCAGACCAACATCAGAAACTACCAATGAATTTGGCCCGCTGATTTCACCCATAAATTTCATAATTTTTTTTGGCAGAATCTCTTTTCCCTTTCCCTCTGACTCAAAATATTGCTTCCTTTTCTCCCTGACCTCCCTGTGAATTGGACTCAAAGATCTTTTTGCAATCTTTTCCCCCATTATTGCAAGTGTAATGTCAATATTCCCAACCAGATCAAAAGCAACAGGGAAATGCTCATCGGTTTCAGCCATACTTGTGTTTATGTTAATTATTTTTCTTTTTCTGTCATCATTCCAAGTAACAGGATCATATTCCACCATATCGAAACCTATGGCAATTACAAGATCTGCTGAGAGCAGAGGTCTCATGGATTTTTCAGGAAAAGGCTTTGCTCCCACCACAAAAAGATTAAGTGGATGATCATAGGGCAGTATACCCTTAGCCATGAAAGTTGATACAAGAGGAATTCCACTTATGTCAACAAATCTTTTAACAGATTCCCAAACCTCTTCCCTTATTACCCCATTCCCTGCAAGTATCAATGGGGACTGGGATGAATTTATCAAGGCAGCGGCCTTTTCTATAAGTTTTCCGTTTGCCTCATATACTGCATCTCCAGGTTTCTCCATTATGTAAAAGTCTGTAATTTTTTCCTTTGCAATATCTTCTGGGAACTGAATATGACTTGCACCATAGGGATTTTTACCAGCCGTTGAAAATGCCTTTCTCACAATCTCTGGAATACTTTCCTTTACAATAACTGCCCTGTTGTATTTTGTAATTCCTGAAAAAAGGGCCAGTGTATCCACATTCTGATGTGATTCCTTGTGCAATCTGTTCCTTGATGCCTGTGCAGTTATTGCAACCAGCGGAACCCTGTCCAGATTTGCATTAGCAACTCCTGTAACAAGATTTGTTGCTCCTGGCCCAAGTGTAGATATACAAACACCTGGCTTTCTAGTAACTCTTCCAACTGCATCGGCCATAAATGCGGCACCCTGTTCATGCCTTGTCACAACGAAATTAATATCGCTTTTAGAGATTGCCTCAAGGAGATCTATGTTTTCTTCACCCGGCAAACCAAATATGAATTTTACATCTTCGTTTTCTAGTGATTTGGTGAAAAGTTCTGCGCCGTTCATAATTTATAAAAGATAATTACCTAATAAGATTTGTGATAAAAAGGACTTGAAAGCCTTTTTTTAATTAAATTGAAAAGTGTTATGAACGTTAAAGAAATGTTAAAAGGATGGAAGAATATGAGAATATATCTTTTTTAAGACATGGAGAAACTGATTATAACCAGATGGGTATGTGGTACACACCATTCGAAGCAGTATTAAATCAAAATGGGAGGAAACAGGCAAAGGATATTTCAGAATATGTTTGGAAATTTAACCCTGAGGTTATCTATACAAGTCCCGCAAACAGATGTATAGAAACAATGAACATTGTAATTGAAAACCATGATAACATTACCGTTATAATCAATGATAATTTTATGGAAAGGGATCTTGAGGGCCTTGGATCTCTGACTTCAGCTGAAATATATGAAAAATATGGAATTGAACTGAAGGACCCCATTAATTCACAGATAGATATTATTGAAAATGTAGAAAATTCTCTTTTATTTTTAAAAAGGGTGGAAGATGGGGTAAGAGAGGTACTTTCAGATGACAGAAGAAAACTTGTGGTGACACATGGAGGTGTTATGTGGGCTTTTGCAACCATTTTCATGAAAATGAATCCAAAGGTTAAAACTTTCAGAAATTGTGCCTTTTTTGGTGCAAAAGAAATTAATGGTATATTTTATCCAACGTTCTCTTACAACATGAGGGAGGACTGGTATAGTGATGTTAATCCCTCATGGAAAGGCTGGCAGCTATGATTATGGGGTCCCAGACAGGTCCGAAGGGAGGGGTGTATCCCATATCATTATAAAATAAATCATCAATTGTCATCCCTGCGTAAATTGCAGTTTCAAGTGTGTTTAACCTCCATGCTCCATTTGTTTTTGAGCATATCTGGCCCCCAAGCAATCTTCCCGTTGATTGATCGTAAATAACCTGCAGGTAAATGTATCCATTATCCCCATAATAGAGCGGTGTGGCCCTTGTTTTAACTTCAATCTTTTTAGGAGAAAAATTTTCAATTTCAGCTTCATCAATTGAAAGTCCGGTCTTTCCTAATTCATAATCCAGAATCTTCACAACTGTTGTTCTTAAGGATCCTTTGAATTCCATTCTAACTCCTGCAGCGTTGCTTCCCGCAACTCTTCCCATCTTATTTGCAACCTGAGCTGCGGGATCAGGAAAATTTTTTCCAGTAATTCTGTTGATTGAAAGTGCACAGTCACCGGCCGCATAGACATCCTGTATGTTTGTTTCCATTCTGTTGTTCACCATAATGTAACCTTTCCTGTCCATTGCAAGACCAGAATTTATTAAAAATTCAGTGTTTGGAGTAATGCCTGTGCATACAATTATGAAATCATGGATTCCAAAAGATTTGTCCCCATTAACAAAAAGTGAATCCTGTATAACATCAATTGAATCTATGGAAATATCATAAAAAATTTTTATTTTGCTTCTTAGGGAATTTTCCAGCTCATCCTTAACAGAGTCACTGAATTCCCTCAGTATCCTTTTATGTTTTGAATAAAGTGTTACATTAAATCCGCTCATCAGGAATTCAGAAGCCAGTTCCGTACCCAGTATTCCATCACCTATGATGCCAATTCTCTTCCCTTTCATTGCTTTCCTTATCATTATGGCTTCATCCAGTGTTCTCACTGAGAATACTCCTGCAACACCTGAAAATGGGTTTTGAGCTCTTGCACCTGTAGATATGATAAGTTTATCATAATATATTTCACCCATGTTTGTAAAAATTTTATGATTCTTAAAGTCAATTCCATTTACTGACGTTCCAATTTTCACATCAATTTTTCTTTTTACTGTGAATTCTTCTATTGGATAGTGAAGAAGTCTTTCAGGTTCCTGGAATTTCTCAGACAGATAGTACGGAATACCACATTCTCCATATGAGACGAAGTTCCCTGATTCCAAAACTGTAATTTCAAGTGATGGATCGATTCTCTTTGCTTTTGAGGCTGCAGACATTCCTGCAGCACCCCCTCCTATTACAACAATCTTCATGAATTATGATGCCCAGTTATCATATTATATTTTTTAATGGATTTATTCAAAATGTATAAATGGAAGATTTAATTTTAAATATGTGAGTAAAAAAATTAAGCAATCCTTGACAATGCTTATTTTTTTCATACTTTTAATAGTGAGTGTTGCAGGATTCAGTAACTCACAAATTAATGCTGAAAATTATCATTCGTTAAAAAGTTTGAGGGTTAATCCATTCACTCAAAATGGTACAGGAGATGAAAAAACGGGTGAAATTTTTAATGAAGAGACCTTTTCATTCATAAATTCATCAATAAGCAGTAAAATTTACAATTCCAGGAACAATCTAGTTCTGGATCTTTCAGTTGTTTGCGACCCTCAAAACCATGTGTACTATGCAGGTGTTCTTGAAATATCAAACAGGACAAAAAGAGGATTGATGTATGAATACAACTATCATCAGATTCACGGTTATTTCACTTCTGCAAATTACTACATATATGGGTATAATTTGAGTGGAAATTTGAAATACAAAATCAAAATTGAAAATGTCATACCTGGAGAAATATTCTTTTCCAAACTGAGCAAACAAATATTTGTTTACTGTAAAAGTGAGGACGCAATGTGTTCAATAGGAGTGGCCAATAACGGTTCACTTTATGATGAAAATTTAATAAGAATTGGAGTTGAGCCATCTTCAGTCATATGTGATGAAAAAATTGAAAAAATAATTGTAGGATCAGATCAGTCCAAGGATATCATTGAAATAAATCCTTTCATAGATAAGGTTGTTGCCAATGTAGTTATTGGTTTTGGAATTTCATACCTTACACTTGCCAATTCAGTTAACTTGCTTTTTGCAATAGAGGATTCTAAAAATTGCATATATGAGATAAATCCTGAAAACCTCAGTCTGATAAATAACACTCAGACAAAATCTGTTCCAATCAGAGTTTTTTTTAACAAGTACGATAAGCAAATTTACATTCTATGCCAGAATTTCTGTTCCTTATATTCTTATAATTTTACTGAAGAAAATTACAGCTCATTCAACAAATATAGAGTGGTTGGCATAATTCCTGAATCCATATTATTTCAGTATAACAAGATAGATAATTATTTTTATTGTGTACCGGATAATAAATTTGAAGATACATTCTCAACAGTAAATATTTGGAATGAAAATGAAAAAGTAACAATATCCTGTAATATTCCATTTTTTGGAATTCCTTCATTTATTTATATAACCCCTTCCGGAGATTCCATAATTGGCCCTGGCCCTTTTTATTTATATATGTTAAAACCGGATTTTATATTTTTAAATCCCCCTTTACTTCGTAATATCCCTCCGAATGGAAAAGTGGCAATCTGCATTAATACATACGTTGACTCAGCAATATATTGCAATGAAAATGGACTTTTTTATGCCCTTTCTGGGCAGAGTGGGTATTATAATCCGGTCATAAGAATATATAACCAGTACGGTTGTTTTGGAAAAATTTCCTCAGGATTTTTTATTGGAAAGATTCTTCCGGATGAACATAAGGATATCCTAATTATATTCCCATCGATTTATGAAATTAATTTTCTTTCTGGTAACATTTTCTACAGTTCCAGCTGTACAAATATTTACAGTTCTTTTATAAGTGGAAGTTTTATTTCAATAAATAATTTGATGGATTTTAAAAATCTAATGGACAAAATTCTTAACTATACTCTAATTTATAATTTGAATGAAACTAATGGAGCTTTGCTTACAAATGTTGGTGAAAATTTCTTTGCAAACACCTCAGGATCAAATAATATTTTTAATTATTCAGGAATAGGATTTGTTTCATTACAATCTGATTACATTTCAATATTCCAGGATCATGATTTAATGAACAGCTCATTCATTAATATTTTTGATGGTGAAGGTTCTCTTGCGATTTATAACTATTTAACTGGGAAACTTGTTTTTGAAAAAAATGTTACAGGTTTTCCATTATTGAGTAAGTTTGAAAATTTTAAGAAACTGATGTTTTATACAATTTTAATTGCCAGAAGTGTAAAGATAATGATAACAAATTTAAGTAATGGGATAATATCAACTGATCTTTTACCACCAATTTTTTATTTCAGTTATCTTTTAAACTACAAACTTACCGAATTTAATAATTCACTTTTTTTCAACTATCAGTCTGATTTATTTTATTATTTTGCAGATATTCACCTAATTCCCTGTGAATCAAATTTTTCCTTAAATTTAAAAAACCTTATTGATAAGGATGGAATAAGAATAGCTTACTTTGCAAATATCACAAATAAAGAAAATTTAACAT
This sequence comes from Caldiplasma sukawensis, assembly GCF_052315375.1. Taxonomy (NCBI): domain Archaea; kingdom Methanobacteriati; phylum Thermoplasmatota; class Thermoplasmata; order Thermoplasmatales; family Cuniculiplasmataceae; genus Caldiplasma; species Caldiplasma sukawensis. The sequence continues at coordinate 9,147 of NZ_JBLSDG010000005.1, read as the reverse complement.
CAGTCAATTCTTTCAACAAATTAAATTTTATATTCCGCAATAACCAATCAATAGGGAATGTTACTGTAACTCAATTAGGTAATTATTTTGTTTTAAACTATAATAATACTTCTGGTCTGACCTATATATATGATGATAATTTTTCAAGAACCATGGGTACATTCTACAATATAAGTTCAATATCCATTACAGGAACCGGATATTCACAAATAATATCCTTGCTCTCCCCTCAATCAGGATATTCAATCATAATTTCTCCCATTTTTATTCAACAAACCTTTTCACTATTTGGAACTAATGCAATAATATTTTTTGCTTTTCAGGTAGCACTTCTTTCAGCTGGAATTGCCACATTCTATATTACAAAAAAATATAGAACTCCGAAAAAATATTAAGGATTCAAACACTGCAACAATGTGATATCAGTAATTATTCCAGTGCATAACAGAAAAGATTATGTCATCAATGCCGTTAAGTCCGTTTTAAAAGACAAGGAAAAAGATGTTGAAATAATAGTCACAAAAAATTACATTGATGATAACATAGATAGGGAACTGGACAGATATGGTGTTATTAATGTTTATGAAAAACATGACTGGATTGGAAAAAAAATAAAAACTGCCCTGCTTCATTCCCATGGAGACACCATATTGTTCCTGGAAGATGACGATCAATTCATAACTGGAAAAATTTCAAATGTAATTAAGAGTAAAAAAGAGAAGAAATGGAACTACTATCACAATGGCAGAATAATAACAGATGAGAACGGAAATGAGATAAGGACTGAAATTGAATTCGATCCTTTCGTTGCAAAGCCGAAATATACTATGGATGATTTGATGAACATTCACAGGAAAAAAGTATACTATAATTCGAGTTCAATGGCTGTGGATTTCTCTATTCTTGAAAACAATAAAAACAAAATGGAAAATTTAAAACTCGTACTGGACATATTTATATTTTTTTCAAGCCTTCTTGAAGATGCAGTAATTTATGAGTCAGGAAGAAATTTAACATCCTATATGAAGCACAACAGTGCCTCCGGATTCTACACTTATGATTATGAAGTTTTTCTTGAAAAAGCCTCTTCTTTCTTTAAAACAACCTTAGAGGATGCATCACTTTTTCATGATGATTTCAACAATCACTATCTGGAAAAATATTACATGTCATGGCTCACATTCCTGCAGAAAAGTTATGACCTCTTTTCTTTTAATACCAGCCGATCAAAGTACTACAGGGATATTATAAAGTTTGTGCCATTTGGTAGGAGGTTAAATTTCTTAACGGATGCCCTATTAAAATCACCACCTGCAATAAAAAACATAATATTGAAAAGAATGTTTATTGGTGAATACAAAATAGAAAGAAGAAATTAATCTATCTTTTGTTTCTTTTCACAGGCATTTCATCTTTTCTTATTATCATTCCAGAATTTCCATCTATGGCTATGTCAAATTCCTCTTTTTTTGTTTCGTATGTTACTTTCCATATTGGAACATGAAGCATTTCAGGAGTTCCAGTTTGGCATTGGGTATTTATTGACTCTATGTGGTGATGCTGCTGTTTTATTGACTCCTCCTGTAAATTTGTTACCATAGCCTGAGCCATCTGCTTTGATGACTCCTCATCAATATCCCCGTTAAGAAGTTTTATTCCCTTTGGTATCTTGGAAAAATCGAAATCAATCCTCTCATCAAGCTTGAAGGCAAATTTTTTTGGCTGGTAGAAAGTTGTTGCTTTTATGGCACATACAGGCATCAGATAATTATGTCCAAAACTTCCGCCTCTGATATTATTCATTCCTCCACCCATTCCTCCTCCCATCATTCCTCCTATCATCATACCCCCAAGCAAACCATCACCCATTCCCATTCCGAAGCCTCTTCCACGACCACCTCCCATGTCTGCCACGGCACCGATCATTGCTGCATCTATGGCAAAGGTAGCCACCTCTGCACCCACGCTTATATATTTATATTGAGAGACAGCACTCACCGGAACAATCCAGTAGGGAACATATGAAAGAATCATGTCTTTTTCAGTTGCCTCTTCGAAAACATGCCTTGCAAATAATCCGTGATCCAAAGATTTCTTTATAACTTCCCTAATCTTGTTTTCATCAGATACATTTACTGAAAGCATTGTATGCTTAGCCACATTCTGCCACCCTGCAACATTAAGTGTTACAGTGGTTCCACAATATTGACATGTGGCAACAGCTTCACCTTCAACGGGCTTGATAGGTGCTCCGCATCCCGGGCACTTTATTTCTGTGGCACCCTTTCCTGCAACAACGTTCCTTGTATCATTTTGATCTGCCTGTGTTTGAGGGGTCTGTTGTGATGTTGCTTGCATTCCTGTTTTAGCTCCGCACTTATAACAGAACTGAGCATTATCCGGCAGCTGAGTTCCACAATTTATACAATACATTTTAATTACCTCCCATCTTGTTTCCACATTCAGGACAGAATTTAGAGTTTGAGGGTACTTCTGAGCCGCATTTTGGACATTTAATGGTCTGAACCTGCTGTGTCTGATTTTGTGTTCTCATGTCAAAACCACAGTTCGGACAGAAATTAACATTTGGTGGTACCTGTGTATTACATTTTGGACAGACCCTCTGATTCATACCAGATGCTGGCTGACTGAAACCGCTCATCATAGGACCTGACATTGCATATCCCATGGAGGAGCCAACGCCCACTCCTACACCAAGACCTGGCCCTAACCCTGCAAGTCCCCCTGGATTTTTGGCTGCATCAACCATTGCCTGACCTGCCTGAAATTGCAGATAATTAACACCAAGAACTGACATTTCGCTCCTTGTATCTATTGCCTTCTGAACAGTTTCTGGAAGATTTATGTTTATTCCCTGTATCTTTTCAATCTCCACACCATATTGTCTAAAATTCTCCTTTGAAAGGGCAAGAACAGCCTGCTCAATATTTGGAAGATTGGAAGGTAGATCTGTAACCTTCATATTATTTTCCTTCATCTTGCCCAACACTGAGTATATGAGAAGAACTATCTGATCCCTCAATCTTGATTCCACATCCTCAGAAGTTTCTACATTAAATGTACCAACAAATTGGTTTATGAACAGTGATGGATCCGTTATTTTCCACCTGTATTCCCCATAAACTCTAAGGTTTACAATCCCAAATACCTGATCCAGAAACTGATATGGCTCCTTACTTCCATATTTTCCATCCATTATCCTTCTCTGCAAATAATAAACCTCTGCCTGCTGTTGAACACCAGTGAAATATTTCAGAAGTTCCCCAACAACAGGTGCGTTGAAATCTGTCAATGCATATCTTCCTGGTTGATCAAAGTATGTGAGAACTTTTCCGTCCCTGTAAAAAACAGCGGTCTCATCCTCCCTGACAACTATATTGTCGTTTAGCCTTATGAGACGTGGAACCTTCCACATTGCATTTCCTTCCTTAAATTGTGTCTCCCAGGCAATTGTTATTGAGCCAAATACACTACCCCCTTTTTCTGGAATTTCCTTGGATCTTCTTCCTATCATAAAATCACACCTTTAAACCTTTTATATTGTCCAGCCTTCCCTCTAAAGCATTATTACAATCGTTAATAAGTTCTTCTATTTTATTGCAGTAAGTATCTGGATCTCCTGTATATTGGGATGATGCCTCCTCCATATTTTTGCATGCACTGAGCATGTTGTAATCATACATATACAGAAGGTTAAGTTTTTTAAAATCAACGTTTATGTTTGCTGCAATTCCTGAATATCCTTCCTCTGCAAATTTAAGCTTTCCTTCCAGCTCCTCTATCTTTGTGGCAATGTGTCCTATTCTTGTCAGATTTTGAAACAATCCATTTTCAACCATCTTTTCTCTAAGATTAAGCACATTATTTCTTGCATTTTCTATCATTCTTGCACCATAATTCCTTATTGTCTGATCCGCCACTCTAACGTCCTCTTTCATTCTATATCCTGAAAAACCTGGAATTATTAATTCAATTTTCTTTAGTATTCCTCTGTTTTCATCCACACTTTCTCTCACGTCTGCAGGTTTTTCTGTATCGTTGTTCCCCGGACTGTTCATGAATTGTTAAACAAATACATATTAATTAAACTTTTTTTAATATTATGAATACAATATATTTTTTCCCTTTTCTAAAAAATTAAATCTAACTCCACATTACAACATTATGAAAATTTATGATCATCTTGATGACAGAATGAAGGAAATTTCCTCAGCTGAAAACTCATTAAAAATTTACGTTTGTGGACCTACTGTATATGATGAACCCCACCTAGGCCATTTGAGAACATATATCTTTTATGATACCCTTGCAAAATATCTAAAAGCAAAAGGAAAGGAAGTATTTTACATTCAAAATATAACGGATATCGATGACAAAATAATAAACAGGGCAAGAGAACTTGAAAAGGATCCTTTAGAATTGTCCAGGGAATTTGAAAGGAAATATATGGAAATTATGCAGATGGCCGGCGTTGACTCTGTTAATATTTATGTGAGGGCGACGGACCACATCAAGGATATGATAAAATTAATAAGGTCAATGGAAAAAAGGGGACTCACATACAAATTGCCTGACGGTATTTATTTCAGGGTCTGGATGGATAAGAATTATGGTGTTCTTTCCAGGCAAAAATCGGATAAACAGGTAAAAGGTGCCAGGGCAAACGTTTCTGATTACAAAGAGGATGACAGGGATTTTGTTTTGTGGAAATTTCAAAAAGAAGGTGAGATTAATTGGAATTCCCCATGGGGAAGGGGTAGGCCTGGGTGGCATCTTGAGGATGTTGCAATTTCCTCCAGGTATCTCGGAAAAACATTCAACATACATGGTGCAGGATTGGATCTTAAATTTCCACACAATGAATCTGAGCTTTCCATAATGAGAATGATTAAAGGAAACAATCATATGTGTGATTTTTGGACATTCACTGGGTTGCTTCAGATAAATGGAGAAAAAATGTCAAAATCTTTGGGAAATACAGTAAGTGCGGAAAAAATACTTGAAAAATACGGGAAGGAATCTGTAAGAGCATGGGTTCTGATGTCTCATTATTCAAGTGATCTTAACTTTTCAGAAGATTCAATAAAGGAGGCTGAAGAAATAGTATTTCAAATAAACAGGGCATACCAATTGCTCTGGAAGAATTCAATGGGCACTGTTGATCTTAAAATTTCCAAATTCAAAGCAGTAATGAATAAACACATGGAAAACAATTATGATACAAGAAATGCCTTACTTTCCCTTCTTGAACTGTCTAAAACAATAAATGAAATAAATGACGGGATCTCACCAACATCCAGATCAGAGGCAATTAATTTCTTTAATTATGCCAACAGTTTTCTTGGAATTCTTAGAAAAACTGAAAGATATTTGAAAAAAGAGACTGTGGACATGATAGTTAAGGTGAGGAATGAGCTGAGAAAAAAGAAGATGTTCAATGAGGCAGATATATTAAGGGAATCAATGTTAAAATCAGGGATTGTGATTGAAGACAAAAATGAACAGAGCGAATGGTATTATGAGTAGGGCTTTCATTGTTGTTGATCTGGTTAATGACTTTGTCAAAGGTAAATTCGGTAGCAGTGAGGCAGTTAAAATCGCCGAAAAGGCATATAAATTCTTGAAGAGCAGGGAAAATGAAGAATTGATTATATTTACAATGGATTCTCACATAAAAGATGATCCTGAATTCAAAGTCTGGGGTGAACATTGTCTGGAAAATACAGAGGGTTCTGAATTGTATGGCTCACTCAATGAGATTAAGGGGTTTAAAATAAAAAAAAGACATTACGACTCATTCTATGATTCTGATCTGGATGGTATTTTGAGAGCCCACAATATTAATGATGTCTTTATTTTCGGAATAAGCACAGACATATGTGTGATGCATACTGTTTCAGGTGCATTTTTCAGATATTACAAAATAACAGTCATAGAGGACTTGTGTGCAGCAATTAACGGGGAAATAAGCGAAAGGGCAATTAATGAAATGAAAAGATTGTATGGAATAAGTGTAGTAAGAACAGAGGTGCTCTGAATTGTGGAATAAAAAATTCTTCTCTGCAACCGATGAGGACATAATGAATGGTAAAGCCAGCGACGTCTATTTTTCCCTTAACAAGAAATTTATTATTGAAAATAAGGAGATTATTGCCGAGATTACAAGTTCATCCTCTGAGAAATGGATAGTTTTCTCTGGACTAGCAGAGATTTTAAATCTTCTGGAAGGTAAAGATGTCTCGGTAAATGCAATAGAGGAGGGTGTAACAATACCTTTAAGAGATGCAAAAAAAATACCCATACCATTCATACAGATATCTGGAAAATACAGAGAGATAATGGAATTTGAAACTGCAATTTTGGGAATGATATGCCAGTCAACTGGCATTTCAACAGAAAGTGGAAAGGTGTTTAGAGAATGCAGAGGAAAGCCTTTCTTTTCATTTGGTATAAGAAGAATGCACCCCTCAATTTCCCCAATGATTGACAGGGCTGCATATATAGGGGGTGCTTCAGGAGTAAGTGGAATTCTAGGGGCCAAGTTGACAGGTACTGATCCAGTTGGTACAATGCCCCATTCTGCGGCTCTCATAATGGGAGAGGAGAAGGCATGGGAATTTATAGTAAATAATATGCCAAAGGGAAGAAGAGTAATTCTGATTGATACTTTTGGTGATGAAAAATTTAAGGCAATAGAGGCAGCTGAAAAATTCCCCGATATTGATTACATAAGGCTTGATACACCATCCTCCAGGAGGGGGAATTTTCCTAACATAATTAGGGAGGTAAGATGGGAACTTGATCTAAGGGGTCACGAAAATGTCAAGATAATGGTTTCGGGCGGAATAAGGGTGGAACAGATTCCTGAACTCATAGATGCAGGGGTCGAAGCTTTTGGCATAGGAACATCTATTTCCTCGGCAAAATCTATAGATTTTGGAATGGACATTGTTGAGGTTGAGGGTATAAACATAACAAAAAGAGGTAAATTTTCAGGCAAAAAAAAGGTATTTAGATGTGAAGAATGTGGAAAAGTTTATGTCCTGCCGGAAAAATCAGAGATTCCTGTTTGCCATGACAATAAGATGAATCTGATACTTAAGGAGAAATTGAAAAATGGGAAAAAGGTTGATGAACCTGAAGTTGGCCAAATAAGGAAGAAGGCAATTCAGGAAATTTACAAATATTCTAAATTATACGACAGCTTATGATCTTTACCTCTGTTAATGGCCTGTCTCTCCTGTCTGTTTTAACCTTCCCTATTTTATCAACAACATCCATACCCTTAACTACCTTACCAAAGACTGGATGCATCTTATCAAGATAGAGATTGTCCACTAGATTTATGAAAAACTGGCTTCCTCCAGTGTTTGGGCCTGCGTTTGCCATTGCTATGGTTCCCCTTTTATTGTGATTTTCTTTTCCAAATTCATCTTTTATGCTATATCCAGGACCACCCATTCCAGTGCCTGTGGGGTCCCCACCTTGGATCATGAAGCCGTCAATTACCCTGTGGAATATGGTGCCGTTGTAAAAACCTTTTTCCACTAATTTTAAAAAATTTTCACCTGTAATTTTCATATTATCATTATCTATCTCAAGCTCAAAATCACCCAATGTTGTTTTAACTGCGCATCTTTTCATTGTTATGTTATATGCATCCTTTTAATATAGATTGCCAAATTTACATTTATAAATAAAAAATATTTATATTATGTAAAGATTCTTTCATATGGAAAAGACAGAAATGCGCATATTGGATTATCTTAACGCAGAACTTGTTATAACTACAAATTATGAATATCCAATTGATACTTTTCAGAGAAATGTTGGATTCATGATTCCATCAATGCTAATAACCAATAAAGATAATATTGGTTCACTATACTATTTCAATGAAAAAATGATGAAATGGGATCGGGAGGTTGAGATGTTTCTAAGCCGATATAAGGCAATGAATTTTAGTGGAAATTATACCCTTTATGCCAATAATAAGATATATCCTGATTTCAGCTTTTTCAGGAAGTTAATTGCCATAAAAAGTGTGGTCAATTATGCAAATTACATTTGGGCTGGAAAGCATCATTTTCATTTTGCTTTTAATTATAAGTATTTACCAGAGATTTCAAATCTTCTGTTGGATATTGAACCCGAATCCACAATAGTGGTTGAAAAAATGATCAGAGAAAACAGAGTAATGGAAACAATAAATACAATAAATAAACAGATAAGGGTTAAAAAAATAATTTTTGAGGCAAAAGCACCTTCTTTCGAACTTAAAGTTGATAGAAATCCAGTTTCAGATTCGTGGGAGAGGATTATTAAAATAAGATCCAGGGAGGACAGGCTGGAATCACTTTACCTAAATACGGGAAAACCAAACAATGTAATAGAACCTATTGAGCCTAATGTTTATGAATATACTACCAATAATGAATTTCTTTATTTTCTTTTAAACAGACAGAATGGAATAATAATTCCAACATTTTTTATGATTGAAAAACTTGATAATGACATTTTACTGAATGAGGTTTATCTACCAGAAATTTTCGGAGTTAATTTCATAAGGAGAGTTGGTGCATATTCTAACATAGAAAATAAGGACTGGGATATAATTCTTAAAGAGATAGATTACATTAAATGAAAAAGATAGTATCAATTCAAACCAGTGTTTATCAAATAAATTTTATAGTTGAGTATATTATGGGAATTGAGGGCTGGTAGATCAGAGGTAGATCGCTTCCTTGGCATGGAAGAGGCCAGGGGTTCAAATCCCCTCCAGTCCATTATAAATATTCAATTGTTTAAATTTTATTATGGTATTTCAGATTTTAAAACTACCATCATATATTTCAAAATTTTATCATTTTTTTAATGAATTTCGTTTGTATATTTATTAATAACATTCAAACAATGTTTCCTAGAAATTATTATTTCAAAAAAATTAAAAGAAATCATAAAGACATTATTTTTTAATTCGAGTTGTTGATAGTATCCCGAATTTTGTGTAAGAACAAATGAAATAACTCCATCAACAATGGATAAATTTCATGAAACATAAAAGGATGCCTCCTAAGAACAACCCAAGGAGGCAATGAATAATGGAAGAGTTTGATAAAAAGATAT
>NZ_JBLSDG010000004.1:0-108759 GCF_052315375.1 Caldiplasma sukawensis | reverse complement strand
GTATGTTCCATTTGTAAGTGATAAGGAATATGATGTTCCTGTTATTGGACCTGAATCATGACTTGTGATGTTGACATACCATGGTGTTCCTGAAGGTAATCCTGTCTCTGTGAATGTCACTGTATATGTTACCAATGAGAAGGAAACCATTATTGTGTTATTTGATGTTACTCCATTTACAGTGAATGATCCTCCGTTGGCATGATATAACTTGTTGGTTGTTCCTATTGTGTATATGTATGTTCCATTTGTAAGTGATAAGGAATATGATGTTCCTGTTATTGGACCTGAATCATGACTTGTGATGTTGACATACCATGGTGTTCCTGAAGGTAATCCTGTTTCTATAAATGTGACTGTATAAGGTATACCGAAATAGATTGATATTGAAATTCTACTTCCATTTACGGTGAATGATGACGAGGTTATATTTGAGGCATATTGAGAATCTGAAGATACAGTATAGTTATATGTTCCATTTGGAAGATTAAATTCTATAAAATCAGGTGCTGGATTGTATGATGGAAGAAAACCAGTAACATTGATGTACCATCTAACACCAGAAGGCAATCCTGTCTCTCTAAATGTTACAGCGTAGGATGCAGCAATGTTTCCAGATGACATTATACCTGGAGATCCTTGTTTAAAATTCGTGACATGTACTTGCCTGCTGGATGAATGGAATGCTTCTCTAAATGGAGAGAGACCATTTCCTGTATTTACCATATTATGATTCAGCAGTGTGTTTTTTGACATTAGATGAGTATATTTTACATAACCAGCTTCTGATGAATTGCTGCTCTGAACAATTGGTGTTATCCTTGAATTCATTTTGCTGATGTTATTCCCACTGACATGATCCATTGAATAGAGGACTGGACTCATGAGAACCAGAAAAGTTACAAGAACTGCAAGTATCTGTAATAAAAACATCTTTCTTGAAATGTGTAGTTTTTTCATTCAAAAGTCATACACAGGGGGTTTAATATTTTTTTGTCATCTCATTTACTATGAAATAAATCCGTTTGACTGTATCATTTTTCTTTGCCTTGGATGATTATTTTCTCAGCAATATTCACAGAAAAAAGAAATATTGCACATCTCCAATTGCTTCAATGTTCCTTCAAATATTTTTATTGACGCATAAGTATATCTTAATTTTTTTCCATATAATATCTTTCATAAAATTGTCTTGGCAGTATCTGATTGGTTTTTCAGGAGTCTTAAATACATACTTTGTCTCATGAAAAATCATTTTTCCAGTGATCTATCACTCTTTATTCATTTTTGAGTTTTCTCATATTTTATAAAGAACAAATCTAAGGGATCAGGGATCTCTTACATTTTCTTTTCTTTTTTAAGGTTGTGAGAAGCCATCATCATGGAATGTTATCTTCACCATCAGAGTTTCATTTTCTATATGGAAGGGCATTTAGCTTTTTTTCTATCATTAGTGATGAATTTGAATATGGAGGGATGCAAAAATACTAACAACTTTTTATTGCATCTTTTTTACCTTCATGCCAAATAATTTTGCTTGAAATGGCAGATGGGAATCTAGTTATACCAAATCAGATCAGGAATTATTACGATAGACTGAGTTGGTTTGAACTCCATTCCAAAGCCTTTAAAACTTTTATCTTTAAAGGCTTTCTGATAGTGAAGTTTTTTTATTGATACTTCCTTTCGGATTCTCCTTCATTGAAATAGATTGAAACCGATGATAATAAAAATATCTATAAAAATAAAATGTATTTATAAATTCCATAGACTTATTTTTTCCCACTCTATCAGTGAGATAACCCTAAATAAAATAAAAAACTATCTGGAGGGAAATTTACAAATCTCTTTAGTGGCTTATTGATTATTAAAATTTTCTCTATTATATGATTTATTTTATTTTTTAAACAGAAAAATTAAATACTATATAATAAATAATCGTCTGACAGAGGGCTGATAAAAGTTGATTATTGAAAGCCTTTACATTAAAAATTTTAAGAGTTTCTCTCCACACGGAACGAAAATAGATTTTAAACCAGGGGTAACAATGATTGCAGGACCCAATGGGAGCGGTAAAAGTAACATAGGAGATGCACTACTGTTTGTATTGGGAGGAAGATCCTCAAAGACTGTTCGTGTAGACAGGCTGGAAGAATTAATACACAATACTGGAAAAAAGAATGACAATGAAGACCTTCTAAAAAAAGGTTTGAAAAATGGTAATGCAGAGGTGGCAGTAACATTCGTTGAAGAGGGGGATGATGGGGAGGTCATTAGAACTGAGCTAAAAAGAACCATAGAGGTGAATAATTACGAGGCAAAATCATCTTATTTCATCAACGGAAATAGGGTAAAAAGGAGTGATGTTGATGAATTTCTTGTTTCAAACGGTATAAATGAGGATTCATACAGTTTTGTTCTTCAAGGTGATGTAAATCATTTTATGACAATGAGCGGAACAGAAAGGAGAAAACTTCTTGAGAGTATTGGTGGAATTGAGACATACAACGTGAAACTGGAAAAGGCAAAGATAGAGAGGGAAAATACATTAAACAACGTTTCAACCATGAATACACTAAGAGGAGAGATTGAAAAAGACCTTGAAAAATTTAAAATTGAAGCTGAAAAATTAAGAACTTACAAAAAATTAATTGACAGAAAGAGAGATTTAATACAGACCAAGCTGTCAAAGGAACTCAGAGAAAATACCATTGATGAGAATAATACAAGTCAGGCACTACAAGACAATGAGAGAAGAATAGGTGAACTTGAATCAAAAATAAGCAATCTGCAGAAGAGAATAGATGAAATAAAGGGTGAAATCAAAAAGATAAATAATGAAAAAATGGGAGAAGTCGGAAACAGATTGAACGAATTAATAAAAATAAGGGATGAACTTAAGATCGGAATTTCAAGGATTACCATTTCTTCAGAGAACAGCTTGAGCCAGATAAAAAATAATGAAAATGAGATAGAGGAGTTCTCTCAGAAGATAGAAGAAATAGAAAACAAATTATTGGAATACAATGCTAATTACAACGAGAAAATAATTAGAAAGGGAAAACTAGAATCTGGAATAAAAACAATGAGTGCAGAAATTGATAAAATAATTGGTTTGAGCAACGAGAATGAGAAGAAAAACAGGAAAAATTTAGAAGAAATGGATAGAATTGAAAAAGAGATCAAGGAGATTGAAAAAGAAACGGAAATTACAAGAAGCGAGAGGTCTGAAAAGGAAGGAAAGAAGAAGGAAATTGAGGGAAAAATTTCACAACTTGAGGAGGAAGTATACAATCTTAAACTTGAGATAAATGAGATTAATTACAAGATGAACTCCTCAGAGAAAGAAAAAAAATTGATAGAGGAAGAAGTGAAGAAAACAAGCGATCAATTTTATTCAGTAAAAAATGAGATTGAAAAACTTACAAATGAGAGGGACGATCTTAGGAAAAGAATAACAAATCTCAAGGATGAAATAAGTAACATCAAGATTAAGATGGGTTCCCAGAGTGGCATGTTTAAGGCCATCTCATCCTTAATGGAAGAAAAAGCAAAAGGTAGAATAACTGGCATAATCAGCACAGTCTCCGAACTTATATCATTTGATCCAAAGCTTGAGAAGGCAGTTTACTCTAGCGCAGGTGGAAGGATATACTCAATTGTAGTGGAAAATGAGGATACAGGACAGGAGTGCATAGAATTTTTGAGGAGAAATAAAATGGGCAGACTCACCTTTCTCCCACTTAATAAACTTGTTGGTGGGAAACCGAGAAGCCCAACAATATTACTAATACAGTCAGGAAAGACAATGAACCTAATTTCAAAAAATATAAGCTATGATAGTAAATATGAAAACATCATATGGTATGCTTTTCAGGATACAGTTCTTATGGACAGTATAGAAAATGCAAAAAACGCACCAAGGGGGGCAAGGATAGTAACCCTTGATGGTGACATCATAGATTCGTCAGGGGCCATGACAGGTGGTTATTATGAAGTTGGACAGAGAAATCAATTCTCAGGAAACGTACTGAAAAAGGAGAGTGATCTTGCCATATACACACAGCAAGAGCAGTCCCTGAATGAAAGAATAAAGATTCTTTCAAAGGAAAAAGAGGAACTTGAACACACCTTGATTTCTAAAAATAAAACTTCCAGCATAAGACCGCCTGAAGAATATAGAAAAGAAATGGAGGAAAAAAACCTAAAAAGAATTGAAAAAGAAAATTTGATCAAGAAACTTCAGGCTGAAAGAGATAGCATTGAGAGAGAAATTGAGGAATTTAAAAGGGAGGAGAGCGAAAACATAAATACAATAGCAAAACTTGAAGAGAAAAAGAAGGAAATGATAACTGAAATGGGAAATACAAAAACAGAGAAGATCAATCTAAAGGAGATGCAGAATGAGCTGCAAATAAAAAATGATGAGATTAAAAAAATCAGTGAAGAAATAACTGAGATTTCTACCAACATCAAAAGATACAGTGAAAGAAAAGAGGAAATTTATAAAGAGATTGATAAAATTAAGAAAAAGAATGTAGAACTTCGTAACTTAATATCAAAAAATGATCTTGAAAGCTCAAACAAGAAACTTGAACTCACTGGCATAGAGGAGGAGATTGAAAATCTACAGGAGAAAAACAGAGAAATAGTTTCGAAAACAAAGGAGTTAGAAAAGGAACAGCAGAAATATGAGATGGAGGTTCAGAATTTAGAAAGGGAGATCAAAGTACTGAATTCAAAAAACATGTCTCTTGGTGTTTCACTTGGTTCACTGAGGGAGAAAATCAAACTGCTTAGAAAGGATATGGAAAGCAATGGAGGTAATGTTCTGAATGACATTATTTCAAAGGAAGAGATAAAGGTAGAAATTCAAAGCTGTGATAATGAAATAGTAAAGCTTGGGGATATTAATGAGGGGGCAGAAAAGCTTTACAATGATAAAGCTCAAGAATATGAGGAGATCTCAGATAAATTGAGAAGATTGGAAAATGAGATCAGAAACGTTGAACAGCTAATGGCCGAACTTGAAGAAAAGAAAAAGAATATACTGGTTGAACTTTTCAAAAACATTAACAGGGAATTTTCAGCTGTTTTCAGAAGGGTTTCAGACGGAGGTGAAGCTCTTCTTCAGATGAGCGATGAGAATGACCCATTGAATTCAGAAATAAACGTTCTGGCAATTCCAAAGAAAAATGACACATTCAAAAAACTTTCAGTACTGAGCGGCGGAGAAAAGAGCCTTGTATCTCTCTCTTTCATAATTGCTGTTCAAAAGATTAAGCCCTCACCATTTTACTTTCTGGATGAAATTGATGCCTTCTTTGATGGAAGCAATGCTGAAAAGATGGGTAGACTTCTTCAAGAGAACAGGGATAGGGCACAGATTCTATTTGTTTGTCTGAAGAGTTTTGTTGGATCTTTTGCTGACAACATGATTGGTGTTACAATGGACAGAGAGACGATGAGTACAAGAATTTTTACCAGAGTGATGGAGAGGAGCATCAATGCAGCCTGAAGATGATTTGGAAAACATTAAGACCCTTCTAATAACACAGGCAGCAATGCTTGGTCTGGATTATGATTATCTGAGAGACATAAACCCCAAATCAATTGAAAAGGAAAAAAGAATCATATATGAGGTGATTAGAGAATGCTTTGAAATGGATATTAATCCATGGCTCATTGACATTGTTGAATACGTAAAAATAATAAAGAGTTTGATTGACAGACAACTTCTTCAACTTGGAGAGGCAGGCTATCTCATTGTAAGGGTCTGGGTAAAGCTTTTTGCCAAAACTGAAGAGATACTGGAACTTATAAAAAAGAAAGATGATGATGAAGAACAGTTTGAGAATTTAATCTCCATTGACATGGGAAATGAGCCATCTATGGAGGAAAATTTAACAATAATGGGTGGGGAAAAAAGAAAAATTGACCTGCTTAAGATTCCAATAACCCATGGGGAGAAGAGAACTGTAACCCTTGCTGAATTGGTAGATGCTTTAAGGGACACAAGAAAAATTAGGGGGGAAGTTAAAACAAGGGATAACTCAGATAACATTCAAAATTTTGACGAAAGAATTTTCTCCAAACTAAACAAAGGAAATCCTGCAATGGAGAGGGAAAATGTAATAAATGCAATAAAAATGTTTGCAGACAAAATTGTAGACATAGATGATGTGTACTATAAAACAGGAATGGATTTCCCATCCTTCTTCATAAACTGTCTGACACTTCACAGAAATAATTATATAATGCTAGAACAGGATGTTCCATATGGACCAATCAGAATCAGAAAATTATCCTGAATATATTGATGCAAGAGACATAGCAGATTTTGACAGGTGCAATCTCAAATATTACTACGCAAAAACACCTGTAACCAAAAATAAATCTGGAATTTATGCAACTACAAATAAAAAAAGAAAGTCAAAAAATACTAAATCACACCATCCTGCTAATGAGAGAGAGATTAATCCATGGATCTTACTATTTATAGTTGTCATTGTAATTATAATACTGCTGGTGATATTCCTTTGATGATTTTCCTTCTAATTTCAATGTTTTCAGTAATACCGATTTTTATTGGAAAGAGAGTTGAGGATTCTGTAAAATATAAAAAATACAGCAGAACATATGTAATCAATGCACCTGTTGAATATGAGGATCATCTTTTTGTTTCTGAAAAATACGGGATTGGAGGAAGGCCCTCGACTGTTAGAAGAGATGAAAGAACTCTTATTCCTGAGATCTACGTACATTCAGAATCTGGAGGTGAGCCTAACAGATACCACATAATGTTAATGGGTTCATACTTTATTGCAATTGAAGACTCCATGCCTGATGATGATGTGGAATATGGTGTTATATATTATGAAGACTGCCTTTTTGTTGTTGATAATAACCAGTACCTTAAAAGCGTTGTAATCTCAACAAAAAGTGCAATTGAAAGAATGAAAAAACTTAAGGATTTTCACAGGACAAATCAGGATCCAAATGTGTGTTATGCTTGCAAGTTTCAACAAATCTGCACTGAAAGATTAATATAGATTTCATCTCTGGACTGCTGATGGTAAGGATTAATGAATCACTATACGAGGAGATTATAACAAAACAGGAATTGGAAACCCTTGATTCAGGTAAAGGGTACATAGGTTTTGAACCATCAGGAATTCCACACATTGCCTCAATTTTCATGTTTAACAGCAGAATATCAAATTTAATTGAATCAGGAGTTAAGATGGATGTGCTTCTTGCAGACTGGCATGCTGCAATAAATGATAAACTGAACGGGGACATGGACCTTATAAGGGAGAGTGGTGAACTTCTAAAAGAGGCATTTAAAAAAACTACAAAACCAAATCCATCATTCATCTGGGCTTCCGATCTCATATCAAAAAAGGAATATTTTGAAACGCTAATAAGAGTGGGAAAGAACACTACACTCTCAAGGCTCACACGAGCACTGCCAATAATGGGACGAACAGAGAAGGATGCTGAATCTGATTTCAGCAAATACATATATCCAATAATGCAGGCAACAGATATTTTTGTGATGAATTATGACATAGCTATTGGAGGTATGGATCAAAGGCATGCCCACATGCTTCAGAGAGATGTTGCTGAAAAACTAGGAAGAAAAAAAGTAATAAGTCTTCATGTCCCCCTTCTTGGAAGTCTGAAGGGATCAGGAAGAATGGATATGTTCCAGAAAATGTCAAAGAGCGATCCTGGAAGTACAATACTCATAACTGATAATGAGGACGAGGTAAAAAGGAAGATATCAAAAGCATTCTGTCCCATGAATCAAGCAACTGGAAATCCAGTGATTGATATCCTCCAGTACATTATAATTCCATCAAGAGGAAAAATCACAATTCCAGGAAAGGAAGGGGATGTGAAGGTTGAAAATGCAAAGGAACTTAAAGAAAATTATGAAAATGGATCCATTCATCCATCAGATCTTAAGGAGAAAACTGCACAAGAGATAATAGAAATCATGAAACCATTGACATCAATTGGGGAAGAATTCAAAAAGATACAGATGAAGTTAAAAAAATGAATCCAGACTTTTTTGATCTCCCTTTGAATATGCTTCCTGAAGTTTTGCAATGTAAGGTCTCACCCTATTCTCTGAAAAATCCTTCTTTTCACAAAGAAACATAAGTATTCCTTCTTCATCCGGTTTATTGTAGGAAACACTATAAGAATCTGTAACCTGAGGTTTCAGAAATATTTCCCTCACTTTTTCGAATTCAGGAACCTCTAAATTTTTTTCTTTTATAACATTTTCAAGATTTTCATATTTCTTAATGAGGTCCAATGCTTTTTTCGGGCCGATATTTCTCACACCATCATTGAAATCTGTCCCTATAAGTATTGCAGCATCTATCAGCTGCTCCCTTGTTATACCAAGATTGGCAAGGTTCTCTCTCAAATCAATGTACTCTGGGTCAACCGTCACGTATATATTCCTGCTTGAAACCCTTCTCTTACCATATATGGCAAAATTCCTCAAAACCCTCCTT
Organism: Caldiplasma sukawensis; assembly: GCF_052315375.1. Classification (NCBI taxonomy): domain Archaea; kingdom Methanobacteriati; phylum Thermoplasmatota; class Thermoplasmata; order Thermoplasmatales; family Cuniculiplasmataceae; genus Caldiplasma; species Caldiplasma sukawensis. The sequence continues at coordinate 100,228 of NZ_JBLSDG010000004.1, read as the reverse complement.
GCGCCAAAAAGCATTGAATCATAGTCCTGTGTGATAACAGCCTGTACATCACCCTTCATTGACATATAGGAGGCCTGTGCCTCACCTTCAGATGGTGCCTTAACAAATGGTATTCCCATATATTTAAGGAGAGTAATACTCTCCTCAACCATCTCAGATGTTACAGAATTTATTGATCTCTTGAGCCTTGCGATCCTGTCTGCGTCACCCTCCATTATTGCCTTTTCGAGGCTCATTTCATTTTTTTCCCTTATTATTTTTCTTTCGGCCAAGGTTTTCATTTTCATAGGAGATGGTTTGCCGTCAAAAACAAAAACTGGTTTTAATCCCTCTGAAATTAGTGATACTGTTCTGTAAAATATTCCACTGAGATGAGAGGTAACATTACCATTCCTGTCCATAAGTGGTGTTCCATCAGGTTGCCTTATTCCGCTTAAAAACTGATAAAGAATATTGTAAGCATCTACTGAAACAGTATTACCTGCAAATTCTGATATTGATGTCTTGTGTTTTATCAGGATGGGTTCAAGATCTACTCCCATTGGTGTTAATATGTGGTTTTGCTATGTAAATCTTTTGTACCTGCACAGATTATTCCTGACTGCCCGATTAAAAAAGAAGTGAATTTTCCATCCTTAATTGATCTGTGTTTTACCACTGTGAAATCCCTCTTTCCATTATCTCTCCTACGAACTGAATAGATTGATTTGGCAAAATGATTCAGAAGGTAACCACCATACGGTACAATATCTGATGACTGAGGATCAAAGTAGACCTGATTTGTTACAAATACTGGAATGTAAAACTTCCTTGCCATATCTGAGAGAATGGAAATGATCCTCTGAAGTTCAGCATTTCTTTCACTCTCTTCCTGCATAATTCTTATGAAAGAGGTTAAGGAGTCCACCGTTATACTGATAAATTTTTCTCCCTTTTCCATCGACCTTCTTATTTTTATCAGTGTTGCCTCTAATCCCGGGATATCCTCTGGCTGGTAAAGCACAAAATTCTGTCTGTAATCCTCCAAACCTGAAGATATCTGAGAGTACCTTTCGTATGAAAAACCCTCCGTATCTATGTATATTGTTCTTCCCGACAGAGAACAGTTTACTGAGAACTGAAGAGCTAGATTTGTTTTTCCTGCACCCCCTTCACCATAAATTTCACTTAAAATTCCCTTTTCTATTCCACCCTCTAACAATTCATCGATACAACCTATACCTACTGGTATTTTTGAATCTTCCCTAATTTCAACCATTTTAACCTGTGATCTCCTTTATTTTTTTAAGAAGATGAAGGAGATCATTTGATTTTAGATCTACTCCATATGGATTTGTGTAATCCTCTGGCCCATTGAAGCAAACAGAAAAATCCGTATTCTTAAACATCTTTTCATCTTCATATGAATCTCCTACGGAAACTGTGACCTCAGGGGAATGGTCTGATACTACCCTTCTGATTATATCGTCCTTTTTTTTAGGATCCACCACTGGAATTCCAGGTGGAACAATTTGATCCCCTTTGTAAGTTATTACGTTTGCAAAATAGTGAGTAAAGAGACCATCAGGATCAATAATGTTGCACAGATCCATAATACCACCACTCACAATCATGAGTGAGTAACCTTCCGTTTTTAATAATTTCATTGCCTGAGTGAAATTTGACCTTCTTTTAATATTTGAAAGTACCCCTCTAAGAATGCTCCTGCTGACACACTTACCACTATTTATCCATGATTCGATATCTCTTTCAAGAAATTCAGAGTATGAAATCTTTCCTTCCTTATACAATGAGTAATTTTTTGAATTGTCAATTCCAAGGGATCTGTGAACAAAGTTCCAGCTGCTTTTTTCCTCTGTAAGTACACCATCCATATCGAAAAATATAATCTTTTTTTCAATAGGGCCTTGATAAGAGAGAAATTGCTCCCTCAGATCCACATATTTCACACTCCCCTTTCTTATTAATGTTAAGAATGTGTCCCATCATTGACAGGCCTGTTTTTTTCTCCATCTCTCTTGAACATTTTTCTTCGGTACATAAAATTGGAAACCTTATGTTTTCATCCCCATTATTTTCTAAGGCTTTATCAACCATGCTTGCCGCCTCCTCTTTTAGTTTTTTATGTACATCATCAAGTGATGAGAATATGCCATTAATGTCATCCTCTGCAAGTTCGGTTTTTTTGCCACCAGTTCTCTTGGCCACTGTGATAGTATGCCTATTTACCTCTTTTTCACCGATTTCTATTCTAACCGGAACACCTTTCATCTCCCAATAATTGTATTTGTACCCAGGAGTGTAATTTTCCCTTTCATCTATTTTTGTTCTAATTCCAGCCTTAATAAGTCTTGAAAAAATATCCCTGGAATATTCCTCCACACCCTTCCCTGGGATTGGTACAATTATTACCTGATATGGAGCAACTGCAGGTGGCAGTCTCAGACCCTTGTCATCACCGTGGATACCAATGATTGCTGCAACCAGCCTCTCACTCATTCCAAACGTTGTCTGATTGACGTATTTCTGTTCACCAATTTCGTCAGAATATTTTATGTCATAATTTCTTGCAAAACCTTCGCCATACTCATGTATGGTTCCTATCTGAAGTGTTCTACCTGATGGCATAACCGTATCAAATGCAACTGTATACTTAGCCCCAGGAAATTTGTCCCATTCAGGCCTCCTTACCTCAAAATACTTCAATGCAAGCATTTCTGTGAAATATGCCCACTGCCTTCTGTATTCCTCCATCTGTGATTCAGATTCTTCATATTTCTCATGGGCAGTGTGGCACTCTATAAAATGGATATCCCTTGACCTTATGAATGGCCTTGTGTGTTTAGTCTCATATCTGTAAACCTGAACTATCTGGAATATTTTTTTTGGCAAATCTGAATGATCTCTTATCCACAGACGAAACATGGGGTACATTGCTGCCTCACTTGTTGGCCTCATTGCAAGATCCTCTTCCAGCTTTTCTTTTCCCCCACTGGAAATCCAGAATAGTTCGTTTTCAAAACCCTTAATGTGTTCAAACTCTATTTCAAACATATCTCTTGAAATCAATGATGGGAACATCACTTCCTCAAATTGATCCTCGTAAAATTTTTCCCTAATCATGTTATCAATATTTCTCATGACCTGAAAACCGTAGGGAAGCCATATGTTCATTCCCTTAACAGGATATCTCTTATCTGAAAGCTCTGCAAGATCAAGGATTTCATTGTACCATTCACTGAAATCAGATTTTTTATTTTCCATTCTCTCATTAATATTATTGAAATATTTAAGCGTTTTAAGAGAGAGTATGAAAAATACACGAATGTAAAGCAATTTATGATAACGGTGATAAAGACTTCTGCCTTATGACCAGTGTATATACAGATTTAAAATTCATATTAATTTTCAAATCAGTTACATAGGAATTGAAGGAATAATTTCCACTGTAAATCAGTGATGTTGAATTGTAAACGCATATATTGAATGTGCCTATCGGTATAAAATATCCGGCGTTGAAATCTAAATATAGTATTGATTGCCCGGAATTGCCATAAAATAAAATGTTAGATCCCGTTATGTTTCTATTGTAGTAATGGACAGAGACAGGAGGCAGTGAATAGTTAAGCTCGTATAGCTCAGCACCCTCATAGTCATAGACAATACCATAATTGTAGTGATTTAGGAGATAATTTACGCTCTTAATGGGGGTTTGAACTCCATTAATACAGGTGACTGAATTGTAAAACAGATATGAGTAAGGATCCGTAATTATGTATTGAGGAACTGTTATATTGTAATCGGTCCCTGGGCAAATATAATCATAGCCCTGAAAAAATTCTGGAAAATTTCCCTGAACTAGAACAGAAGAGCCTTTTGGAATTAAAGAGATCATACTCCATAGATTCTGGTCAACTTTTGTATATGTTATCTTTTGATTTTCATTGTATCCATATGGAGATCCTGTAATGAAGTATGATCCAGTTGAATCTTTACCCGGAATTGCAAGGACTCCTGCGGGTGTGAGCAGTATGAATGTAATCAATGTTACGGCAATGGCTGTTAATGAAATTTTTTTAACAATCCTCTTAAATGCAGGATGTTGAAGCCTTTTGAATCCAGATATAAGCATTAAAACAACAGCAGGATAATACAATGAAGGGTACTGAAAAAATAACTGGGACTGATATGGTATGTTTGCATTAAAAAATATAAAAAGTACATAAGAAACAAGTGTTAGAACATATTCAAATCCTAAAAAAGGAATAAAAGCCAATGAAAATGATATACGAAAGAGAAATTCTATCTTATAATAAAATGAACTGGCAATTCCATTATAGAGAATATTGCTTTTTACACCCACATAATTATCAGGTAAAAAATAATGAGTGGTTAAGGATGGAAGAAGGAATACAATTATGGAAATTAAAAATATTATTGATAAATAAAATGTTTCTTTTTTATCTAATTTCTCCCTAAATCCACTCTTTGACATTATTAATTCTGAAATTAGATATGCTGAAATTATTACAGGAGAATATAAATCTGTAATAGAGGCAATGAAGAAAAATAATAAACTAAATCTATAATTCTTACTAAGAAAGAAATATACTCCTGATAAAAAAAAGAACGGCAGGAATGCCATGTAATGAAAATCAAACCAGTAAACACCACCAAGTGGGTAATAAAGAAGGGCCAAAAAAGCTGAAAGGAAGGCATATTTATTATTGTTTAAAACCAGTTTTCCTATAAAATATACCGGTATGGATGAGAAAGCAAGAAAGAAATTCTGAATAAACATAAGAAAATATTCTTTCGGATAAATTGAATATACCAGGCCAATTGGTATGTATATGAGTTTATTGAAAGCAACATCTCCACTCCTTATTTCTCCAAGAAGGGTTTCTCCCCTCAATACATTAAAAGCTATTGAACTGTTTACTCCCAGATCATAGATATTCTCAGAAAATGAGATGTAACGAAGATATGAGATGTAATCGTATACAACAAATATAATCAGAGATAGTAAAATCAATAAAAAGAACAAATTAATCCGAGGAAACCACCAATTTTTTTTGATAAACATCTAAAATCCACGCGAGGAGTGGGATTCGAACCCACGCTCTCTAAACGAGAAACAGCTTAGCAGGCTGCCGCCGTACCACTGGGCCATCCTCGCATACAATCAGTTTGAAAATCTCTCTTCGAGATCGTTGGCAATTTGCTCCAGGATCTCTTCGAAGTCTTCATTTTCTAGGTTAATAACCTCACCGGTTGGCAGCATAATTTTAGCCTGATAAATCTCACTCACCTTTACGACTTCGATTTCAGCCAACTTTGTTGACATAAAACCTTTAATCAAATCCTATATAATACCTTTTTTAACACTGCAGTAACAGACAATTGAATTTTATCATAATCTATATAGACAATTGTAATGCCCAAAAATGAAAAAAATCACGGGACTGAGAGCATTAACAGGTACTTCATTGGCCCATTTCTCCAATGATGGTGTTTTTCTGTTATTTTCATTTCTCATTCCATACTTTACAAAAAGTTTTTTTGGTCTTTCCCAATCTGTTCTTGAAATAATAGCTGCATTCTACATACTTCTTTCAGGATTGCTAAGCCTTCCACTTGGTTCATATTCTGACAGATCTGACCGTGATCCTGAACTGATGAGTCTTGGAATCTTGATTCTTGGAATATCGGTACTATTTTTTGCTTTCGGTTTCCTCTTCGCAGCAAAAATTAACATTAATGAAAGGTACCTATTCGTGATTTCCGGTGCAATAACTCTTGGACTTGGACAAGCTTTCTATCATCCTTTGGGAGCTTCAATTTTAAGATATTCACTTAAAAATAAGGATTCTTCTTTTTATCTGGGTTTGAACGGTTCCATGGGAAGCGTTGGTAGAGCAGTTGTGCTTTTTATAACTGGAGCACTTGTAATATTCCTTGGTGTATCCCAGGGACTTTTAATTCTTGCTTTGTACTATTTTATAATCACACTAATAATATATTTAATTACAAGAACAGAAAGAAAGGATTACATTTCAAAAAATGAAAAGGTAAAGGCAATTAAAATTTCTTCGTTTTCTGGAGTTATTCCATTTCTTTTCATACTCACATTAACTATGTTCCTGAGATCCGCATTTCAGCTTGCAATTTCTATAAATATTTTCACATATCTTAATGATGTTTTCAAAAACAACCTTTACTCTCTAATATTTGTTTCTGTTTCACTTGCTACTCCAATTTTAGGGCAGCCATTATTCGGTCACCTCACAAAAAAATATGGTGGAAACATAATGATACTATCCGCAGGCATAATTTCAGCCGTTTCATTTTTACCATTCATTCTTTTCAGGAATTTTTACATTGACCTTGTATTCTTTGCCATATACGCATTCGCGGCCTTCACAGGTTTCCCATCATTGCTTGGCTTCATAGGCCAAAAGATTCCAAAAGAAACTGCAACCAGGGCCAATACATGGGTTTGGGGAATAGGAAATACAGTTGGTGGCGCAGCAGGCATAGTCATTTATGATACACTCATAAGCTACTATAGCAAAAATATATCATCTGTATTTCTGGTTCTTTACATACTGATGATTCTTTCCGTGATCACAAATGTTTTCATAGGTAGAATTGCAAACAGGCTTCCATCTCAGATTTCTGAGCAATAAAAAGTACAAACACATATATTTAATATCAATAATACATAGGTTTTACAATCAGCATGGTTGATTTCAGTTCGAGGATAGAAGGTTTCAGGAATATGACGCCAGAGGAGAGGCGAAAAAAACTTAGTGAGATCACTAAAATAAAGGATCTTGAGAGAGAATTAGGTGAGGACGGACGTATGCCAGAGTCTGTTGCAAACAATTTGGTTGAGAATTTTACGTACAAACTTGAGTTGCCTGTGGGAATTGCAACAAACTTTGTAATAAATGGAGAGGAAAGGCTTATCCCTATGGCAATTGAAGAACCTTCTGTTATTGCTGCTTGTTCAAATGCTGCAAAAATAGTAAGGGAAACCGGTGGTTTTACAGCCATATCTTCAGAATCCCTCATATATGCACAGGTACAGATAACTAAGGTTAAAATGAGAAATTCAGCAAAGATAAACATTTTACAAAATAAGGAAAGAATAATTAAAACTGCAAATACTATAAGTAAAACACTATCTTCACAGAACAGGGGACTTAAAGACCTGTGGTTTATAGAACCTGAATATGATAAGAATGTGCTGGTTTTAATGTTAACCGTTGATGTGGGGGATGCAATGGGGGCAAATATAGTCAATTCCATGGCAGAGACCATTGCACCATTAATTGAAGAATTAACTGGTGGAGAAGTTGTTCTCAGAATTTTGAGTAATCTAACACCTCTGAGAATAACAAGATCAAAATGTATAATTCCAACTGAGAAACTTGGAGGAAAGAAGTTTGCAGAGAGATTTATGCAGGCTGCAATGTTGTCAGAGCATGATGCATTCAGGGCTTCCACACACAATAAGGGAATAATGAATGGAATAGATGCAGTTCTCCTTGCAACCATGAATGACTGGAGACAGGCAGAGGCAAATGCCCATTCATATGCATCACTATCTGGTAAATACAAGGCTCTTACACATTACACTCTAAATGAAGATGGAAACATAGAAGGATACATAGAAATACCCCTCAGTGTTGGTACGGTTGGTGGAACAATCAAAAGTTCAAGGAAAGCCCAGATTGCAATGGAAATAATGAGAGTTAAAGATGCAAAAACCTTCTGTGAGATTCTGGCAAGTGTTGGCCTTGCTCAGAATTTTGCAGCAATGAGAGCACTGGCAATGGAAGGTATACAGAAGGGTCATATGTCACTGCATTCAAGAAATGTTGCAATTAGGGCAGGTGCAATAGGAGATGAGATAGAGATGGTTGCAAAAAGAATGGTTGAGGCGAACAGAATTAATACTGAATTTGCTGAGGATATATTGAAAAATATAAGGAGTGGGTCTGATGGAAAAGAAAACTGATGAACAGTTTTTCAAAAATGTTGATAAACTAATATCCAAGGGAATGTACAATGAGGCATTAAAGCAGACAGAGGAAATGGAGAAAAATTATTCAGGTGACAAGGAGATAATGGCAGAGATATATGAAAAGAAATCACAGATATATTATAGTAAGGAAGGAGTCAGGACAAATTCTGCAATTGAAAATCTTATAAAATCACTGGAACTGAGGAACGAACTTGAGCAGTATGATCTTCTGGCCCTTGAAATGATGAATCTGGCCTACATGCAGGACGAGGCTGGGGACCCGGAGAAGGCTATACAATCCATAGATGAAGCACTAAGTGTGTCGGAGAAGATAGGTGATAAAATGCTTATACTCTCCCTTAAAAACGCAAAGGCTGATATTCTATCTGAAAAAAATGAAATGTCTGACCAGGCTCTTGAAGTATACAGCAGTGTGGAAAAAGAGGCGGAGAAGGAAAAGGACTGGGATAACTATTTTGAGGCTCTGGTTGGAAGAATCAAGATACTGAGAGATCGTGGGAACATTGAGGAGGCTATAAATGAGGCAGAAAAAAATCTTCAAAAATCAGAGAAAATCCTTTCTGAATGTAAGACTAAAAAAGAAAAATCAGAGATGATTAATGTTGTTTCCTATCTTTACGACGTGGCCATTGATCTGTACATGGAAGGCATGGACTTTAATCGGGCTAATGAAATTGCAAACAGGCTGAAGGCACTCAAATCCGAGTAATTTCAGCCTCAATTTCACCATATAGACTTGAAAAATCAATGTACAGATCGTTCATCAATGCACAGAGTTTGATCACATTGTTGGAATACTTTGTGTTTGGAAGAATGTTATTCAGGGATCGAAGGGCTTCCCTTTTTGTTATCAACTCCGAACTGGAAGCAATGTTCAGCAATTTTTCAAAAAGTGTCTCCTCCTGTCCCTGATCTGAAAAGAGATCCTCCTCTGAAACTGAAAAATCCACGGGAATCTTAATTCCCATCCAGTTAAAATTCATCTCAATTCTATCATCCAGCTTGGTTATTAATCCTGAATCAATGCACTGTTTGAAGAATTCATTGAATGTTTCCTCCTTTAGTATTTTTCTCTTGAAAACTATTATATTTTTCAGATCCTCTTCTTTCAACCTTTTCTGATCCTTCCTCTCCCTTATTGCAATGACCAGTAACGCCTTGGCCATCTCTTTATTCATAGAGGAAGATGCTGTAAAAAGATATGGTTTTATCGGTAATTAATGGGAAAGAATTTTATTCATACATATATGTACTCCTTATGCCTGAAGATATTAATTCCATTGAGGAAAAATGGATGAAATACTGGAGGGAAAACCCACCAAATTACAATAGAGATTTGAAAAATACATATATTATAGATACACCCCCTCCAACAGTTTCTGGTCTCCCCCATATAGGCCATGCATTTTCATACCCTCATCAGGATATTATGGGCAGATACAAAAGAATGAGGGGTTTTAATGTAATATACCCATTTGGTTTTGATAACAATGGGTTGGCAACAGAAAGGTACTCTGAGAAAATTCTTAAGGTAAAACCCGGGACACTTCAGGGTCAGGATGGCATAAATAAAATTGAGATGGTCAGTAAAGAAACAATAAGAAAGATGACGGAGTTTTTTTACAGAATGGGCTTCTCTGCTGACCTTGAAAATCCATATATTACATACAGCAAAGATATTTGGAGTATATCCCAGAGATATTTCATAAGAATGCTTCATGATGGTATAGCTTACAGAAATGAAGGCATGACTGTGAGATGTCCAGTTTGTAAAACAGCCATTTCTCAGATCGAAATGAATGATGAGGAAAGAGAAACATGGTTTGTTTATTTAAAATTCAGATCAGAAGATGGGAAGGAATTGACAATAGCAACTACAAGACCAGAAATGCTTGGTGCTTGTGTCGCCATAGGAATGAATCCAGATGATCCAAGGGCTGATGATTTTAAAAATATTAAGATTATAGTACCAATTTTCAACTTTTCCGTCCCGGTGATACTTGATGATATGGTTAAGCTGGATAAGGGTACCGGATCAGAAATGATATGCACCTTTGGAGATCAGAATGATTTTATTCTTTATCAAAGACATAATCTTGAATATCGTAAGATCATGGATGAAAATGGCAGACTTAATGATGGACACATACTCTCTGGTGAAAATATAGATGATGGGAGAAAAATAATGATTGAAAATCTTGAGAAAAATGGATTTGTTGTAAAAAAAGAGAGGATAAAACACAGTGTAAACGTTCACGAAAGATGTGGCACACCCATTGAAATTGATATAAGTAAACAGTGGTTTGTGAGATACCTGGACAGGAAGGAAGATCTTCTTGAATATGGCCGCAGGGTTAATTGGATACCTGAGTTCATGAATGATAGGTATTCCAACTGGGTAAGAGGATTAAAATGGGACTGGTGTATTTCAAGACAGAGATTAATGGGTATACCAATACCTGTGTGGTACTGTACTCACTGTAATTCAATTAATACACCAGGCGAGGAGGAGTTGCCTGTTGATCCCAGATTCGAAAATGGGAGAAAGTGTTCCACATGCGGTTCTGATAAACTTATTGGAGAGAAGGATGTGATGGATACCTGGTTCACCTCATCCATTACACCAACAATTGTTAGGGAAAAATACCATCTGAAGGATGTACCAATGGATGTGAGGTTTCAGGGGCAGGATATTATTTCAACCTGGGCATTCACAACTATCTTCAGATCAATGATCCATCAGAAAGATATACCTTGGATTAACATTGTTATAAGCGGAAATGTCAATGACCCATATGGGAATAAAATGAGCAAAAGCAAGAATAACACAGTTGATCCCTGGGAAATGATAAATAAGTATGGGGCCGATTCAGTGAGGTACTGGAGCATTTCGTCCACAACCTATGAGGATGTAAATTTCAATGAACAGGATATGCAGAGAGGGAGAAAAACTGCAATAAAAATGATAAACGCTGCCTCTTTATTATACAATGAATCTGTGGAAAAAATTGACATTCTGAATCTCAATATTGAAAAAAATTTCAATATCTGGATCCTGGAAAAATTGAATGAAACCATTGAATCAGTAACTTCAGCAATGGATTCATATAATATGTCAAAAGCCAGATTTGAACTTGATAACCTTTTCTGGCCAGTGTTCTGTGACAGCTATCTTGAAATAATTAAACCCTTCCTGAGGGATGAAGATCCTTCCGTGATCAAGGAGACATACAATGTGGCCAGATATGTTATGGAACAGATGCTTAAAATGTATGCACCGATTATGCCTTTCATAACTGAAGAGGTCTATCATAAGCTTGGAAACTCAAATTCCATTCATGAGACAGAATGGCCAAAAAGTCTTAAAATTAAAAAAGTTGAAGATTTTGATAAAACTATTGCAATCATTTCAGAGATAAGAAAAACAAGAGGGAAAGCAAAAAGTTTGAAAAAATCCTACGAGAAGATTATTGTGATGATACCTGAAAACTTTGAAAAGGCAGACAGAAATCTGATCAAAAAATTGTTCAAGGATACAATAGAATTTAAGGAAGGAAATGAACTTGTTGTTGAAATATTCTAAATATTTATTAATTATATAATAATAATATACACATGAGAGGCAGAGGCACTGGCTCAACAGAACGATTTATTGATAAAATATTCATAGTTGGAGTTATAATGATTGCTGTTTCTGCCTCAGTTCTTGGAGTCTCTGTATTTACTATATACAGTACAATTAACCATTACAATGAATACAGAATAGGTGAAAATGGCACAGAGAACATTTCATTCATGTACTCACCTGGGAACACAATAGATTACAGTGTACACATTTTGACTAACAATACAAATAAATTTCAATCCTTTCTTCTTTCGCCACAAGGTAATAAGTTTGCCTGTTCAAATTTTACAGGGATAGGTACAAGTGAATCAATTATATCACAAAATGGAGGATTGTGGCACTTTATAGTGAAAAATGAAAACACCACAAGAGGTGCCACACTATCCATTTTTGTAGGAGTCATATCCATATATAGCTGGACTGGTGCTTACACAGGAGCTTCACTTTTAATAGTAGGAATAATAATTGTTGGTTTTTACAAATACAAAAAAAGATGATATAATCTAAGAATGTATATACGATTATAAACATGTATTTACAAAATTTTTAGTTGTCAATACATTTATATACATATTAGATTATATGTAAATGAAAAAGATGAATCAGGAGTCTAAGGATAATAAGATCAATCTGAGAATCTCCGAAGAGGACCTTGAGATAATTGATGAATTCATAGAGGAGAATCCTCAGGTAGGAACCAGATCAGAATTTTTAAGAAACTGTGCACTTTCATACATTAAGGAGAAACAATCTGGTCTGAAGGGTAGAGATGATGGAGGAATAACAGTATACTTACCGGCAAAGTTAAAGAATTATTTGAAAAAACTAGGTAACTCAGGATTTTACAGGGATGTATCAGATGTTATACTTGACATAATTTACATGTCTTTTGATAATGGAACTATGTCAAAAATTCTTGAAAAGAATCTTCAGAAGGCTGACTCAATCAAAAGATTCATGCGGAATCTCAATGACAGTGATGAATCGGAGGCTGATTTCCGATGATAACTACAAGACTGGAGAATGTGAAAGCTGATACTGTATTTCCAGTATATAACGTTATACTTGTTTTAGGGAAAAATCTGGAATATGCATACAACGAAGCCTGTAAAAAGAAATTTTCAAGGTCCACCGATGTTACCTTTTCGTGGGAGAAAGATTCAGGAAATAATACGGGATACAGATATGTAGACACAGGATTTAATTTAAATTCAATGAAATACAGCGAATTTAATGAAATAAGGGAAAAGAATGGTCAGAAAGGATATGCAACAGAGGTAATATTCAGACCAATTAACAATATAAATGAGACAAGAGAGGCTTCTGAAATCCTTCTTAATTTCTACGATATGGGGGCAATACTTTACATGGTGTCTGATTTTACAGACGCCTTTGCAAGAAATCTCACAGTGAACATTTCTGAGACTGCAATTGAAAGGAACATTCCTGCTATTTCATTTATATTGTTGCCACCTAGATCTGAAATGAATATAACAGCATCATCCATGGCAGCTCAGGTTCAGGTAAAAAAGGAGATATTCAGAGCACCCGGTAATTTTAGGAGTGAGGAGGAAAAAAGTACATTACTGAACGTACTTGATAAAATAATGAATAAAATAGAGGAATATTCACTTAATTAAATTATGAGTTTAATGACTGTTCAATCTCTTTCAAAGACATTGTTCTCTGACAGTAGTAACACCTGTATGATGTTGATCCTCTATTTTCCTCTTTTCTGAAAATTGTACGTACAGGTTCTCTGTGATTTGTAACGCAGTTTTGATTTGAACATACTATTGTCCCCATAATCTCCTGTGGAAGCTCAACCCTGAACTTCTTTTCAATTTTGAATTCCCTTATTACGTTAATTGTAGCACCTGGTGATAATATACTTATCCTGTCCAATTCATTTTTTTCCAATGATCTGTTCTCAATTTTAACTATGTCCTTCTTCCCATTCACCCTGCTTGATACATTCATAAGCACACTTATTGTCATTTCTGTGTTATAAAGAAGGCCAAGAACCTTCAAAACCGTTATTCCCTTCCCCGCTGATATGTGATCTATTACTGTTCCATCCTTTATTTTTCCAACTTTCAGAATTTTTTCAGCTTCCAAATCAATCACCCTTAAGTATTTTTTTGAGAATTGCCATTCTCACATAAACACCGTTCTCTGCCTGTTTGAAATAATAAGCCCTGTGATCTTCATCCACCTCTGGTTTTATTTCATCGACCCTTGGAAGAGGATGCATTATTATAGCCTCATCTTTCATCTTTTTGACAGTTTTACTGTCAAAGGAATATGATCCTATTACCTTACTGTAATCATTGGGATCTATGAACCTTTCCTTCTGAATTCTTGTGACATAAAAAATATCCAATTCTGAAATTACCTCGTCAAGATTGTGAACTATTTTTACGTTTTCAGGCCTTTTGAGAGAACTCATTACGTAATCTGGTAAACTTAATATTTCTGGAGAGATGAGATATATTTTGTTATCGAATCTGTCCAGTGCCCTTATAAGTGAGTGAACTGTTCTTCCATACTTCAGGTCCCCAACTAGGCCAACTTTGAGTCCCTCTATCCTTGAAAACTTCTCCCATATTGTAAATAGATCGAGTATTGTCTGTGTGGGATGCTGCCCTGAACCGTCACCTCCATTAATTACTGGAACCCTTGAAAATTCTGAGGCCAATCTTGCAGCCCCCTCAAGGGGATGCCTCATGACAACAACATCTGAATAAGATGCTGCCATCCTTATGGTATCCCCTATCGTTTCCCCTTTGGCAGCAGAGCTGGATTTTCCTTCTGAAACAGAAATAATTTTTCCGCCAAGCCTCTCCATGGCACTTTCAAATGACAGTCTTGTCCTCGTACTTGGTTCAAAAAAAAGTGTGCACATTATTTTCCCTTCAAGATCCTTCATTACTTCCCCGTTGAGCAGTCTCCTCTTTAATTCCTTAGCCTCCTGGAAAATACTGAAAAGATCGTCGTTTCCAATGTCTTCAATGCCAACTATGCTTTTTTTATTCAACATTAAAAATTTGTATGTTTTATCAGTATTTAATATTAGTTAATATTCACTGTTTTTGAGCCCAAATTGTCTTTATATTTGTGAATTCCAATATTCCGTATTTTGAAAGTTCCTTTCCGTATCCACTATTTTTAACACCACCAAAGGGGAGTCTTGGATCAGATGCAACAACACTGTTAACAAAAACCATTCCAGACTCTATTTGAGGAATTAATTTTTCCGCCTGTTCATAGGAACCCCAGATTGATGCACCAAGGCCAAATTTTGTTTCATTGCTTATCTTTGCCGCTTCCTCAAGTGTTTTGAATTTTTTTATGATTGCAACCGGACCAAAAACCTCCTCATTGTACACACCCTCGTAATTTATAATAGTTGGTGAAACAATGTTGCCTTTGTCTTCTCCTGCCCTGAACACCTGTGAATTCTTTGAGAGGAATTCTATCTGAGACTTTATTATATCCCTCTGATTATCTGAGGAGAGTGGCCCTATGAATGTTTTTTCGTCCATCTGATTTCCAATTTTTACATTTGAGAAGTTTTCCTTCATAGCCTCATAAAACTCATGGAAAATCTTTTCTGATACTATGAATCTTTTTGATGCTATGCAACTCTGGCCATTATTCTGAAGTCTTCCAAAGGTCGAGTTCTTTGCAGCATTCTCTATGTCTGCATCATCCAGGACTATAAATGGGTCTGAACCACCTAACTCAAGAACTGTCTTTTTAAGATTTCTTCCGGCCTCTGCAGCTATCTGGCTCCCTGCATTTTCAGAGCCTGTGAAAGATACTCCATTTGAATATTTAATATACTGAAGTGAATCCTTTCCTGAAACTATTATGGATCTGAAATAATCCTTTCCAAAAATTTCCTCTATCTTTTTTGATGTTCCCGTCACAATTGATGCATGCTTTAGAACTATTGTGTTTCCAGCCAACATTGCCGGTATGGCTGCCCTTGATACCTGCCATAGAGGAAAATTCCAAGGCATGATGAGATAAATGACACCCAAGGGTTCAATCTTCACATATGATCTGTATGCCTCTGTTGGGATTATATCATCTGCCAAAAACTTTCTGGCATGTTCTACAAAATATTTTGCTGTTCTTATTGTTTTTTCCACCTCAGATATACTCTGGGTTATTGGTTTTCCCATCTCCATGGACATTAACTCTGAGAGACTCTTTTTTTCATTTTCAAGGTTCTTTATTATAACGTTTTTAACATATTCAATTCTTTCATCAAGATCCTTTTTCCAGGTCTTTTGATTTTTTCTCATTGTTTCAAATGCATCTTTCACTTTTTCCTCATCATCAATCTCAAAAGTACCTACTTTGCTGTCATCAAAAGGGTTCAACGTTTCGATCTTCATATTAATCTATATGACGGTAAACATTTTATTGTTTTTCATTGTTTATATTTTTATTGCTGTGTGCATAAAATTAACTAAATAGTTCCTTATTCTAACATTAACAGATGGAATCATTTTAATATGTAAAAAGTATTAATAAATTATGAAAGTAACGCTTAGCCACATAAAAGCAGATATAGGAAGCCTGCCAGGACACACATTTGTTCATGATGATGTGATAAATGAAGTTAAAAATTATGTTAAAAATAATGGAAAAGGAATCATCTGGGATCACCATATATGCTCAGTGGGAGACGATATCCAGATTACAATGGTTCATGGTAATGGGATTGATGCGTCAGAGGTTCATAAGCTCGCATGGGACGCATTTAAGGCTGGAACAGAGGTGGCAAAAAAACTTGGTCTGTACGGAGCCGGACAGGATCTTTTGAAGGATGCGTTTTCTGGTAATATAAAAGGTATGGGACCCGGTGTTGCTGAGATGGAGATAACACCGAGAAAGAGCGAGCCTTTCATAGTTTTTATGATGGATAAAACAGAACCTGGAGCATTTAATTTTCCAATATACAAAATGTTTGCAGACCCGTTTAACACTCCTGGATTAGTAATAGACAACAACATGCATGATGGATTTATTTTTGAAGTGTGGGACATAGAGAATGGTAAATCAATAAAACTAAGTGCACCTGAGGAACTTTACGATCTACTTGCTCTGATTGGAACAAAGAGTAAATATGTTATAAAGAGAGTGTACACAAAAAAATCTCATGAAAAATTGCCAGATGAAAATGTTGCCGTAATAACAACAGACAAACTTTCCTTTATTGCTGGAGAATATGTTGGTAAGGATGATCCGGCTGGGATAGTAAGAATACAATCTGGATTGCCCGCCGCAGGAGAAACCACAGAGGCATTCACCCACCCATATCTTGTTTCTGGTTGGATGAGAGGGTCTTTCAATGGTCCTCTTATGCCGGTAGGACTTAAAAACGCAAAGATGTCAAGATTTGATGGGCCTCCCAGAGTTTCTGCATTAGGATTTGTTTATAAAGACAAAAAACTTAGCGGTCCAATAGATATGTTTGATGATCCGGCATTCGATGAGGCAAGAAGAACTGCCACAAACATTGCCGATTATCTGAGAAGAATGGGGCCGTTTGAACCTCACAGATTGCCATCTGAGGATATGGAATATACAACTCTTCCAAAGGTTATAAAGAAATTCTCAAATAGATTTCAGGACATCCCTGACAACTCTGGAAAGGGAGAAATAAAAAACAGCTCAGGAGAATTTGATTAAATAATGTCAAGACCAGACTGGGATACCTACTTCATGAAGATGGCATTTCTTGCCGCTTCTAGGGGAACATGCGTAAGAAGGAAAGTTGGAGCCGTAATCGTAAAGGATAAGAATGTTTTGGCAACAGGATACAACGGTCCTCCAAGTGGCCTTCTCCACTGTGAAGATGTGAGCTGCATAAGAATTGACATGAACATTAAATCAGGTGAAAGACATGAGCTGTGTCGCGGATTGCACGCGGAACAGAATGCAATAATCCAGGCTGCTGTTCATGGAACAAGTATCCGGGATTCTGTAATATATGTTACAACACACCCTTGCGTTGTATGTACAAAGATGATAATAAATGCAAAGATAAATGAAATAATTTATGCAGAGGGTTATCCGGATGAACTTGCTGAGCTTATGATCATAGAGAGCAAGATAAAAACTAGAAAATTTGAAGGGGAGATTGAAGAGTTGAATGAACTGAGGGGTGTAGATTGAGTTCCATAATTACAAACGCAATTGAATATGTTATAAACGGAATAATATTTATAATACAGAGATCAAATTATCCGGGCATATTTTTTCTAATGTTTCTTGAGGGCTTGTTGCTTCCAATTCCATCTGAAGTTGTAATGGTGTTTTCAGGATACCTTGCGTTTGATAACATGCTGCCTTCATCAGGTCTTATTCCAGAATATATTGCTGTTTTATTGGCAGGATCTCTGGGAAATACACTTGGTGCCTACACTGCATATCTTATAGGGAAGTATGGTGGAAGGCCGGCAGTTTTGAGATACGGTTCTTATATAAAATTAAATGAAAGGACACTTCAGATGACAGAGAGATGGTTTGAAAAATATGGTACAATTTCAGTTTTTCTTACAAGGCTGGTACCTGTTTTCAGAACGTTTATATCAATACCTGCTGGAATTGCAAAAATGAGATTGCGAAGCTTTCTAACACTTACTTTTCTTGGTGCAATATTATGGGATAGTCTGTTGATTTACCTGGGGCTTTATTTTGGGCCAAGGTGGAAAGATATACTGGGAGCGTTCAATGATTATACATACATATCAGTAGGCCTTGCATTGCTTACCCTTTATTATATATACAAAAGACTTTCCACCTCAAGAAATAGAGTAAAATCTACCTAAATTTTTTAAAAAAGTAACCTTTATATAGGTATTATTAATATCAAGTTGTCAACTGATGGTTGACAAGAGGTGGATGAAAATGGTAGTAAGAAGGAAGAAAGATGACTGGGATGAAGACGATGATATGTTTGATGACATATTTGAGAGCTTTGGGTTTGACTTTGACAGAATTAACGAGAGAATGAGGAAAATGTTTGAGAGGTTCATTAAAAATTCAGAAAATACAGACATAAAAACATACGGACCCTTCATATACGGTTTCACTTACAAGATGGGGCCAGATGGAAAACCGTATTTCCAGGAATTTGGAAACGTTCCAAACAGACAGTTCTTCAATCCAGGGGCACTGCCACAGGAAGAACAATACAGGGAACCCATAACAGACATTAACAAGGATGATAAGAGGATATACGTAACATTCGAACTCCCCGGTGTATCCAAGGAAGAAATTGATCTAAAGGTGAACGAGGAAAACATGACAATAACTGTTAACAATCCAAGCAGAAAGTATTACAAAGAAATTGAATTCGATGTTCCGGTTAAACCAGAGACTGCCAAGGCGAAATTCCAGAACGGAATACTGGATGTATCAATAGAAATTGTTGGAAAAAACAATCCCTCAGGAAAATCAGTAAAAATCGAATGATGATCCGAATATGGATGACATAGATTTTTTATTATCTATTTTTGAAAATACAACAAGAAGAAGGATATTGAGAAGATTGTTGACTGACTCATCTTATGCCCTTGAAATAAGCAGAGATCTTGGTATATCACAGCAGGCCATTAACAAACAACTTGAAATTCTTGAAAAGGCAAATCTGGTTATATCAGAAATAATGGAGAATAATCCTTTTGGACCTCCAAGAAAACTATACAGGCCAACCGGATTTACAGTGATTCATCTTGATTACATGCCTTCATTTGTGTCTGAAAAAGCTTATAATATTAATGAGACAAAGGATAAATGCAATGAGGAGGTTGACTTTAACACTCTGGAAAATATAAACAAGAAGATTGAAAATCTTGAAAAAGAGAGAATCAATCTGCTGATTGAGAAAGACAGCATAATAAGAAAACTAAAAATAAAAGTAATTGAAAATGTTAAAAACCCAAGAATAAGAGAGCTTCTCATAGAATATCTGGATGGATCTGACGAAGAAACTCTAAGCCAGAAGTACGGTATTGACAAGTATTTTATTGAAAAAATAATACATGATAATCTTAATTTTTTCTAATCATTCTGTAGTAATAGCGATTCAGGCTTCTGTGCACTCTCTGCTGCAGAATCCTGTCTATTATAAAATATTTAGAAAAGTGTTCTTCAATGTTCCTGGTATTTGAAACGATACATGCCCTTCCACCTGGACTTAATACCTCATGAAATTTTTCAGCTGAATTTTTAAAAAAATATTCTGGCTCTTCTGATATTACTGTATTCCGTCCGTATGGAAAATCTGTAACTATTCCATCAACCATTAAATTTTCCTCAATTTTGAAAAAATCATTGCAAATTATTTTGTAATTTCTTATTCCATAAAACTTAAGATTGAGACTGGCTCCCACGGTCATTGATTTCATAATATCAATACCAATCACACTGTAGCCCTTTAAACCTGCTTCAAGCAGAATCCCTCCACTACCACAGAATGGATCAAGTAAAACTGAATTTTTATGAAAATATCCTAAATTTACTAAAAAGGAAGCAAACTTTGGATCCATAGATACTGGAGAAAAAAAAGGCCTTTTAGGAGCGGATCTGTTTTTTGTCTCCTCATAGTTTATCTTCAGTTTTTCAAGTCCAACATACCATTTTTTTATGTGGTAAAAATAAAGTATGAAATCAGGATTCTTAAAATCCACTCTTCCCTTTGCCCCTATTATATTTCCTATATGAGACTCGTAATCTGTGTTGTGGCAACCATCTGGATCAATGATTCTAAGGTAAAATTTACCCTCCGGTATTTTCAGTCTACTAAATTCATCCTCATTTTGAAATATGTCAAGTAGATAGGAAGCCCTTTTCAAAAATGAGTATTCCCTTATTGCTGATTCCTCAACCTCTGAAGTAAATATAAAACTATTCAACATTGAGAGTTTCCCGGAATATTTTTTCTCTGTTACAGATTGAAAATCCTCGAGACAGAATTCCGGAAAACCTCTCCAGCTTTCAAGTAAAAAATTAGATTTCAATTTGCCCCTTTTATCTCAGTTTCCTCTTCACTTTCTATTTTTTTCAGTTCTTTGTTAAGTTCAAGAGAAAGTGTATCAAAAATCTTGCTAAGTCTTTTAATTGATCTTTTTACAGCAGCCTGAGGTTTTCCAGACTTTACCTTCACATATACTCTGGGATTGTCTATAACAGGATGTTTTATGTAGTATCTGGATTCTGTTACCTGCTCATCCTTCAGGATCTCCTCTACCAGTGGTCTCAGCAACGTGTTGTCGTAATTCATTAGTTCAAAGGTTATTGAATCTTTTTGCTTCTCCACTATATTTATCCTGCTTTCCATATATGGGTATGCAAAACACAATATTAAAAATTAACATCTTAAAACTTTGAATAAACTACATATCAGTTGACGGTCATGGCGTTTCCATAATACCAAATTAGGGTTAAATTCATTATCTATGATTGTTACAAATATATTATGAAATAAAGGGCCGGGTCCGGGAATTGAACCCGGGTCCGGGGATCCACAGTCCCCAAGGATAGCCACTACCCCAACCCGGCCATAAAAATTGTTTTCTAAATAATTTGGAAAATATTAACTGTTTCTATTTATGAATGAACCATGGAATGGAAATTAAGAAAATATAAATGCATAACAATAAAGAAAAACGTTAAAAGTAAATTTTGACTGACCTTTCATGAACGGTTCAAGGATATTTGATTATGCAAGGGAAGCAGAAGCGATTCTCATTGTTAATGGGGGAGAGGGATCACTTGATAAAACTTTCAGATATATTGCAAGACCAAAAAGCGGAATATTTGAAGGTTCCTTTCTGATTGCAAAGCCTGATGAAACAATTATTGTAACTTCAGTGCTTGAGGAAGAGAGCGCAAGAGAAACAGGCCTGAAGGTAGTGACAACAAGATCAAGAAAGGATACTGAGGAAATATTGAAAAATGAGCTTTCAAAATACAATACGATAGGATTAAATTATTCATCACTCACACTTGAAAACTACAAATATCTTCTGAAGGTTATTCCTGATAAAGAATTTGTTGATGTTAGCGTTTCAATACAGGAGGCCAGAAGGATAAAGGATGATGATGAGATTAAAAAAATTAGGGAGGCAGGAAGAATAGCGTGCGAATCAATTGAGAAGGTTTACGAAAAACTTAAGGAAGGTATGACTGAAAAGGAAGTAGCATCACTGGTTGTATATGAGATGATGAGAAACGGAGCAGACAATCCTTCATTTTCAACCATCGTGGCATTCAGTGAGAATGCCTCTCAACCACACTACTCCCCTAAGTTGAGAAAATTGAAAAGAGGTGATATAGTACTCATAGACTATGGTGCTCTCTATCAGGATTACTGTTCTGATGTTACAAGAACAGTTTCATTTGGAAAGGCAGAGGAGAAGATCAAGGATGCCTATGATATAGTTTACAGGGCTCAGGAAAATTCAATGAAAATGATAAGGGATGGAGTTAATGGCAAAGATGTGGATATAAAGGCTAGATCCATAATTGATGGCACTGAATATAAAGACAGATTCATACATTCCCTTGGTCACGGACTTGGAATGGATGTTCACGATCATCCTGCACTTTCTGTCTCACTTGATTTTCCATTGAAAGCCGGTATGGTTGTAACTGATGAACCAGGCATATATGTTCCCGGAAAATTTGGAATAAGAATCGAGGATGACGTACTTGTGAAGAAAGATGGCTTTGAAAAACTAACCTTTGGAGCTACCAAAGAGTTGAGGGAAATATGAGGGCTGATGTTTATTCAAGAAAAGCAATGGTGGCAACCTCAAGTATGGAGGCATCATTGGCTGCCCAGAAGATTATAAATAATGGGGGAAATGTTTTCGATGCTGCCATTGCAGCGTCAGCCACTCTCTGTGTTACACAGAATAACCTGTGTGGCCTCGGAGGTGATGGATTTGTATTGATCCGTAAGGATGGAAAAATCAAGGCTTTGAATGGATCAGGAAAATCTTCCAAAAATGCCAATATTGAGATGTTCAGAGAAAAAGGTATTACCAGCATTCCATCACATGGTCCCATGAGCGCTCTTACAGTACCCGGATTACCATCTCTTATGGAAAAAGTGTTCAAAGATTATTGCAGCATGGAATTGAAGGAGTTATTAAATGACCCGGTAAAACTTGCAATTGATGGGAGAATAGTCACAGAGAAATATGCTGAAAGCGCCAACAGATCTGCAGAGATTACACAAGACAGATATTTCAAAAGTCTTTTTCAACCCAATGGAAGGCTGAAAAGTGGTGATCTCCTAAGGCAACCTGATCTTGGTAAGTTCATGCAATCTTTGATTGAGAATGGCCTGAATTCATATTATGATGGATATGCTCTTGACATATTAATGAAAGGAATTGAAAATACTGAACTCATTTTAGAAGATGATGATTTCAGAAGGCATAAAATCCTGGAACAGAAACCATTAAAAAGTTTGTACAGAAACAATTACATATATGAATTGCCACCTAACAGTCAAGGAGCAATAATAAATCTTTGGTTAAAATTATTTGAGGAAGAAAAAACAGATGTGGCTTCATGGCATGAATCATATGAGAAATATAAAACTGGTCTTATTGCATATGAATTCAGAAAAAAGTTTATTGGTGATCCCGAAAAGGTTCCATTCCCTGAGAATTTTCTGGATGAAAATTTCATCAGTAATATGATGGAGGAGAAAAATGGTATTTTTAATGCAAAAAATGGAGATACAACATACTTCACAATAGGTGATTCAGATGGGAACGCAGTGTCATGGATTCAAAGCAATTACATGGGATTCGGATCACTTGTTGGTGTACCAGGTACAGGAATAGTCATGCAAAACAGGGGTTCTTATTTTACATTAGATGAGAAACATCATAACAGATTGGAGCCAGAAAAAAGAACATTCCATACACTGTGTGCCACAATGATTGAGAATGAAGGAGACCTGTTTGCAACTCTTGGTACAATGGGTGGGGATATTCAGCCAATAGTTAATTTTGATCTTATAAACGGAATTCTTATTGATGGAATGACCCCACAGCAATCTATTGACAGGCCAAGGGGAGTATTCAACGGTACGATCTATTCTGATGAGTACGAGTTTTTATATGAGGAGGGATTTGAACCACAGAATGAAGTTTTAAAAATGTTCAAAAGAATAAGAAAAATAAACTACGGAAGTTCCCTTTTTGGACATGCACAGGCCATTACATATAAGGATGGTATTCTGACTGGTGGTGCAGATCCAAGAGGTGATGGTTATGCAATCCCAGTTATCTGAAAACTACAGTGCCTTTAGAAAATCCAACATAAAAAAGTATCTAGAAAATCTTGAAGAAACAAAGTTTCAGATGATGGAGGATGTAATCAGTTATCTGAAACACCTGAATAAGAAGGAGAAAGAGCAAAATACAGAAAAAATGAAAAGGGTTCTAAGAGGGATTATCTCTTCAGCTTTTGATATAGAACCATTGGACTTTCTTCTTCATTGCCTGGCGGCTATAAATCTTGAATATTTCACAAACAAAGCATTGATTTCACTAAGAAGAATATATGAGGAAAGTCTGAACGGTATTCAAACTGAGCTTTACAGGGACTGTGCAATGAATCTTGGATTTAACGTATTTTATAATGTTGATAATAACACTTTCAGTGTTTCAATAGGTGTATTTACAAGATCGACAAGAAGAATTTCCGGTCCACCTTACAGATTGAAATATCAGACATTCAAAGATGGGCGTGTTATTGTTGTACCTTCACTTATGAAAAAGATACTTAGGGAACTTTTTGTACTACAGTGTAAGGACAGGGTAAATAGTATCCATGGACAGGAAGCAGAAGAACTAACCTCAGACTTCAAGAATGAACTTGAGGAAATAAAAAACAAAGCTTCTTCACTTTACAAGGAAGCATCATATGGTTCAATAGATACGTCAGCCTTTCCCCCATGCATAAAGGAATATATGGGACAGATCGAAAGGAGTGAGAATTTACCCCACCTTGCAAGATTCACACTAGTTGCTTTTTTGAATCAGATTGGAATGGATGAAAAATCAATAATTGGCATATTTGGCAATGTACCAGATTTTGCAAAAGAAATTACGCAGTATCAAGTTAGGCACATAATGGGAGAAATAAGTGGAACGAAATACAGTCCTCCAAAATGTGAAACACTGAGATCTAACCACATTTGTTATATGGGAAACGATAAATTATGCCATGACGAAAAAACAAAACATCCTTTGAATTATTACAAAATTAAAAAGAAAACTAAATGAGCTTTCTTTCAATATTTTTTATTATGGTTGTCTTCTTAAGATTTGAGTCAATTTCATAAATTTTACAGTTTTCATGAGGTAATCTGGGATATCTGCCTTCTCTTATAGTAAAAAAAAGGCCCATACCTTTCAAAATACTTTCAAGCCTCTGTTCTGAAAAATTTTTAGCAGATTCAATCTTTATCTTTCTGCCCAATCGTCTTGATAATTTTGGATTAAAATACTGAGAGTATAATGTGCATTTCATATAAGTATGGCGTTTACAACTCCATCCTGACCAGGTCTGGAAGTTACCCTTGCATTACCGTTTTCTGTTTCAATTATGACTCCTTTATTTATGATATTTCTTTGTACATAGTGCTGATTTGCAGGATTTTCCTTGACAGTTTTAATCCTTGCTTTTATTGTTTTTTTCTCAGCAGGAATGTATACATTTGCATATTCTGCTCTCATCAGCATAACCTTTGTGTTGGCTCCTCTTACCCTCAAAACAGAATTTTTCTCTGATCCAATTCTTGTTAAGGATGGCTCTCTGCCAATTTCTGATCTTCTTTTTGATCTTAATTTTTTATATTTTCCACCAGTGAATTTTCTTTTTGCCCTTCCCTGAAAATATGTCAATTTTTCACCTTTTTAACCTTTATTGAAAATGACATTTAAATTTTTCTAATCTCCATTCATATGCCGGTCTTTATGTTTCTGTAAACGATGAGTGCCATTATGAAAAATAATAGCATTGCTATAAACAGTATGAAAACATCCGTTAATATTGAAAATGGAGCATTGTATAGAAGTGAAAACCTCAGAGAGTTTACAACATAACTTAAAGGATTGTAGCCTGCTATAAATTTTAGCCAGTCCGGGGTCTTGTTATCAATTGGATAAAATGCAGTGCTTGCAAAATCTAGAAGAAAGAAAAGTACAATTGTTATTGTATTGTATGCTTCAAGTGTTTTAACAACTCCTGATATTATAATAAATATGAGAGAAAATAGCATTGTTCCAAAAACAATTGCAAGGATACTTGTCAGTACACCAATAAGACTTGTTGAAAATGATATCCCTGCGAGGAAAGAAAATGAAACCATTATGCCGCTCCCGACCAGGGAGAAAAATATAGATACACAAAGAATGCCAAGAATATATTCACTCCTTCTGAAAGGGCCTACCATTATCTGTTCAAACATACCCCATCTTCTGTCTGACCATAACATACTCCCACCTATGTTCCCAGCTGTAAATGATTGAAGTGCAATTATTCCTGGTGCCAGAAAATCCAGATAAGAACTGTTGGTTTGACCTGAAATTGAAACAGATGGTATGATTGATGAAAACATCTGCCCCATCACAAAAAGATACAGTGTTGGAAGTCCAAGCATAAATATCATTGTCCCTACATCTATGTTAACAAGAATGTTTCTTAATGTAAGTTTTAGAAAACCTGGAATTTTCATTCTCTCATAGCCTCCAGAAATACATCATCTAGTGTTGTGGAATCCATCGATATACCCTCAACCTCTATTTGATTTGAATCCAGAACCCTAAGTAATTTTATTACAGATTTATCAATGTCTGAACTAATTATTATTATCTCACTCTCATTTATTTTGAGTTCCTCATCATCTTCGGGTGAAAACCATTCACTAAATAATGATTTAGACCTTTCATCAAGATAACATCTTACCTTTGCTATTTTTTTAACCTTTACTTTTCCTTTCAATTCCTGAGGTGTTCCTTCCATCATGATCTTTCCCTTGTTTATTATGCATATTCTGTCACATATGTAATCTGCCTCTTCCAGATTTTGGGTGGTGAAAAATACTGTTAAACCCTCTTCTGCCTTTTTCTTTATGAAATCAAGTATGCTTCTCCTCATTATAGGGTCCAAACCCACAGTAGGCTCATCCAGAAAAAGTATATCCATTGGATGCATGAATTCCCTAGCAACCTGAACCCTTTTCTTCTGACCACCACTGAGATCAAACATCCTTTTCTTTCTCATTTCTGTCAGGCCGAAAAGATCCATGAGCTCCTCTTTCATCCTATTGCTCTTCTCTTTAGGTATATTCCACAGTATTCCATATATATCAAAATTTCTTTCAACGGTTGTGAAATCAAATGCGTCTCCTTGCTGAACTACACCTATTCTTCTCCTGATCTCCATTCCGTTCACATTGGGATCAAAACCCAGTACATTCACAATCCCACTATCGTATTTGATGAGAGAAGTTAGGATCTTTATGGTTGTACTCTTTCCCGCACCATTCCTTCCAAGAAATCCAAATATTTCTCCTCTTTCAACTGAAAAACTAATTTTATCCACTGCGTTTGTTTTACCATCATATGATTTGCATAAATCTGATACAAGAATGGTGCTTTCCATTTAAAGGATATTTTTATTAGGTATTTATTCTCTTGTGAGTGCTATTAAAAAAGGATAAAAATTAATCTCTTATGTTAATCTGACCCCTTATGGATATTGAGAACTACAACCTTGAATTAAAAATGGATTGGGATAAAAAGCTCTATAATGGTCGTGTGGACATCACCCTTAAAGGAAAAGTTGAAAATCCCGTAATTAACTGGGACGGTGATTTTCCAGATAAATTAATGTTCAACGGTAAAAATTTAAATGCTAAAATGGGAGAAAGAAAGGACGAGCTGCTCTTATTTGCTTCATCGGAAGATGGAGGGATTTTGCACATAGAATTTCATAAGGAGGTCTCAAAAACACTTACTGGTATGTATCTGGCAAGGACACCGGAAGGGAAAGAGATGGTTACTACGCAATTTGAGTCCATAGGAGCAAGAAAAGCGTTCCCATGCTTTGATGAACCAGCCATGAAGTCCACTTTCAAGATTACTGTATCTGTGAACAAAGATCTTGAGATAATTTCAAATATGGAACCAGAGAAAATTGAAAAAAACAAAGACGGTGTAAAATACATATTTGAAAAAACCCCAAGAATGAGCACCTATCTGGTATACATAGGTATTGGGGATTTTGAAACTATGAAATCCAATTACGATGGAGTGAAACTACACCTTTCAGGATTAAGAGGTAATTTAGATACTTCTGATTTTCCACTTACCATTGCATCTCAATCAGTTGAGTTTTTCAACAAATATTTCGGAATAAATTATGTGCTTCCAAAAATGCACCTTATTGCAGTCCCTGAATTTGCAGCAGGAGCAATGGAAAACTGGGGAGCGATCACGTTCAGAGAGGTTGCTCTTCTCGTAAATAAAAGTACAGGTAATGCTCAAAAGAAGAGAGTTGCAGCAGTTATAGCACATGAAATTGCCCATCAGTGGTTTGGAAATCTTGTTACAATGAAATGGTGGAACGACTTGTGGTTAAATGAATCTTTTGCAACATTCATGATGTACAAGATGGTGGAAAAATATTATCCTGATTGGAAGGTGACAGGTGATATGCTCCTCACCAGAGGGAGAGGGGCCTTCACAGATGATTCACTTAAAAGTACACATCCAATTGAGGCAAACGTAAGAACACCCGAAGAAATTGAACAGATATTTGATCAGATAAGTTACGGCAAGGGTGGAATGATTCTTAGAATGATTGAGGATTATGCAGGTGAAGAGAATTTCAGGATGGGTTTGCATGAGTACCTTTCTTCATTTTCATATTCAAACGCTGAGGGCAACGATCTATGGAGGAGCATCGAGAAATTTGCAAAAAAGGGCATAGAGAATATAATGTCTTTCTGGATAAAAAACGAAGGATACCCATTTATAAAGATTGAAAAGAATGAAAATAAGTTGAAACTGAAACAGGCAAGATTTCTATTGAATGGAGAGGAGGAGGAAAAAATCTGGCCAATTCCTCTTACAGTCATGAGAAAAAATGGAAAGGAAACTCTATTATTTGATAAGAAAGAGATTGAGATTCCATGGGAAAATTTTATAAAACTAAATGTAAATGAGAAGGGATTTTACAGAGTTCTTTACCATGATGAATTTTATAGAAACATTGAAAAAATCTGGAGTTCACTTGATTACACTGACAAATTTGGAATTGCATTTGATCTTTATGCTTTTCTGATCTCAGGAAAGATAAAATATGATTTGTACCTTGATTTCGTTGAAAAAATAAGCTCAGAGGAAGATTTCAATACAGTTATGCAGGTTTCAAACGATCTATGGGAATTGTTGAGGATAGGGGATAATTCCAGAATAGAGAATGTTGCCAAAAAATTCCATAAGGCTCAGTATGAAAGACTTCTTAATAAGAAGAGGGATACCAATGACAGTATTCTTCTTGGTATGGTAACAAGAAGACTTGCAGAGCTTGACATTAATTTTGCAAGGGAGAATTCATCAGGATTTGAAAAAATAGAGGAAATAGAACCAGATCTGAGAGATGGTGTAGTTGCCTCCTATGCAATCTGGAAAAAAGATTTCCAGAGGATGATTGAAAAACTTAAATTGCTCAAAAGTGACGAAGACAGGACAAAAATAATTTCAGCACTTGGAATGTTTTCGGGTGAAGATAAATTCAATGAAGTGATTAAACTGATTTCATCAGGCATTATAAAGAAACAGGATATTTCAACATATTTCCTATCCTTTGCAATGCAAAAAACAAACAGGGATCTTGCGTTTGAAAAAACAGGTGAGATTGTAAACATAATTAATGAATATTTCAGTGGATCATCTCAGGCTTCAAATTTTGTATATTCTACAATACCATACACAGCAATAGGTAGATTAAATGAAGCCAGAGATATGCTTAAAAAAATTGATAATGCAAAGATACACATGGGCATCTCTAAAGGTCTTGAAAGATTGGAAATCAATGACAGATTCTATAAATTACTAAAACATTAATCCTTTTATTATATATAAACTAACTAAATTGAATATTAAAAAAAGCCTCTATTTTAGTATGTTTTGAACAACCGTTTTATTATAAATTTTGTCAATTAGACAAAAACCTTTAATACTTATGAAAATTTATCATGAAAGTGATTGGATGACGAAGATTGTACTTGTTTCTGACAGCACACTAAGTTATGAATACAGAAATTTTCCTTTGCTGGATTTTTTACCCTGCGCCCCTGGTAATGCCATACCGGAAAGGATATACAAATTTCTCAAAGGCCCTGCACCACCAGCAAAGCCAAATGGAGAGGCACTATTTGCCCCTTATTCAATAAGAAAACTGGAGGCATCTTTACTCACAAAATACAAAAGAGAGGAAATAGCAGTTGCACACGAGGATTATCTTGAAAATTTCATAAAGGATGATACAGAGATAATTGGTGTAACAACAATGGATCCTCTTGGGATAGGCCCAACAACCATGTCATACTACGCCCTTTTTGGTGGAAATCTTGATGCTTGGGTTAGAAGGGACTGGGATGCCCTAATATCAAAGATTAATGCAATTAGGAAAGGAAAAAAAGCAAAACTGATAGTTGGAGGTCCTGGTGTCTGGGAATTCACTATTCTTAGAGATGAGATAGACAAATACAACTTTGATTATGTTTTTCAGGGGGAAGCGGATGATATAGCACCCTTTTTATTTGAACAAATTATGAATGACGACATTGACAATAAAATGTTTCAGAGAGGATATTTCAGTTATGATGAAAATTTCAAGAGAGTTACAAAAAACGACCCCCTGTTCCTCTCCCGTGGTTTTTCAAAGGCAGCCTATCCAAAGCTGGAAGAGATTCCAAATATAGTCAATCCTGCAATGAAAGGGATGGTGGAGATTATGAGAGGTTGCGGTGTTGGCTGTGATTTCTGTGAAGTAACACTTAGACCTCTGAGATATTACCCCATTGAAAAGATTGTGAAGGAGATTGAAGTAAACAGGGATGCAGGTATCACTAATGCCTGGTTACACTCTGATGAGGCATTTGGATACAAACACGGAAACTATTTTGCACCCAATGAAGAGGCCCTTACGGAACTGTTCCAGGCAGTTATGTCTGTTAAGGGAATTAAAACCTCAAATCCAACACATGGGAGAATATCAATCCCGGCAGGATACCCAGAGTTGATGGAAAAATTATCAAAAATATTAAAGGCCGGTCCGGATAATTGGATTGGAATTCAGACTGGTGTGGAAACAGGCAGTGATGAACTTGCAAGAAAGCACATGCCAAATAAAACACTTCCATTGAGAATCGGGCCCGATGGAAGCTGGCAGGATATTGTTTGGGAAGGTGTCTACGTTGAAACTAAAAACTACTGGAGACCAGCATTTACCATTCAGGTAGGTCAGGAAGAGGAAACTCCCGAGGATAACTGGCAGACAATTGAAATGATAAACAGACTTAGCAACTCTTATTCCGAGGGCAGACCCTTCGAATTTACTGTGACACCATTGGTAAATGTGCCACTTGGAAGGATAAAATCAAGAAATCTTAATACTGATCTTCTGACAAAGGACATGTACGCGGTTTACTATGCATCCTATAGACATCTTGCAAAGATGGCAAGGAGAGATGGTTTCAGAGACACCCACGGAAATGTATTCGCCAGGGTTGGAACCGGCTCCATAATATCAGGTGGCGGATACCTTATGATGAAATTCATAGAAAGAAGAGCAAGAAAAGCTGGTGTGGACATAGAAAAAGTGAAAAGGTACGGGATAGAAAACATAAAAGAGATAACTACCTTGTCTGCCCTTTCAAGGGCATAATATTTATGATTAAAAATATTTTATTTGACCTTGATGGTACAATAATAGACAGTGAAGAGTTTTCTGCTCTCTGTACTCAATACGGTTTGATAGAGGTTTTTGGTAAGGTTCCAGAAAATGAGAATGTAAAGGATCTTAGAGGTTTACTAGTCTCCAAGATAATGGAGGAGAAATATGGAGAAGCAGGCAAAAATGCTTATAAAATTGCCAGGGAGCACTTTAACAATAATGTGCATAAATTGGGCCTTTATGAAGGGATAAGGGAAGTGATAGAAAAATTCAGCAATTATGGATATAGGATTGGCATTGTTACTTCAAGCAAAAAGATTTCAGCTTATAAAATGCTTGGAGCAAACTCCATAACTGAATTCTTTTCTGCAATTGTCTGTGCAGAGGATACTGAAATGCATAAACCTGATCCTGAACCAATACTTCTATGCATGAAGAGGATAGGAGCTAAACCTAATGAAACTGTATACATTGGTGATACACAGTATGATATTTTGGCTGCAAAAAGGGCTGGAATAAAGGCTTTTGGTGCGGGATGGGGGGATCCCTGTATCAGCTGTCTGCAGGAAAGCGGTGCCGAAAAAATATTTTACAGGCCTTTAGATTTTTTAAAATACATAAATGAAATTAATGCCTGAGGCTTATAAAAATGTTCTACAGAAAAACTTTCGAAATTGCAGGTACTACTGAGGATTTTATGTTAATAGATTCTGAAAAAATAGACAAGATAAATTTTGATTCAAACAGTTATGCAATTGTAAGCCAGGGACTTCTGGACTCCTACAAGTTTATTTACAAATTATTCGATGAAAATAGAATAATAACTGTTATGGATGGAGAAAATGGAAAATCCATGGAAAGTGCCATAGAGGTTGTTGAAAAACTTAATGAAATGAATGTTGAACGTGATGCCCAGATTGTGGCAATAGGAGGCGGAACCGTAGGTGATCTGGCAGGATTTTTATCCTCAATATACAAAAGAGGATTGAGGATTTCTATGATGCCTACTACAATACTTTCAATGGTAGATAGTTCAATTGGTGGTAAAAATGGCATTAATTTCAAAAATATAAAGAATTTAATCGGAACATTCAGATTTCCTGAAAAAATTGTTGATATAATTGATTTCGTTGTTGGTAAGAAAAATCTATTTGAAGATGGACTTGGAGAAATAATAAAGCATGGATTCTCCTTAAATTATAAAATTATTGATATACTGATGAAGAAAGATGTTCAATCATATAAAAATCAGGACTATCTTGGGAATATAATAATGGAAAATGTGGATGCAAAGATGAGTATTTGCATGAAGGATCCCTTTGAGAGAGAACATATTAGGGAGGTGCTTAACATAGGACATACAATTGGCCATGCGGTTGAGGCAGTAACGGAGAACAGAATTAAACATGGAATAGCGGTGATTTATGGAACAATAATAGAAAATAGAATTGCTCTTAACTTGAAACTTACTGACTTTGATGTGGAAAAAAGGTTAAAAAACATATTGAAAAGTTTTGAAATTCAACTAAACTTTTCAGAAAATTTTAATTCATCTGAAATTGCCAGATATATTATGAACGATAAAAAATTGCACGAAGGAAAGTTAAATTTTCCAATTATTACTGGTAAAGGAACTTCAAGGGTTGAACCCATCAGAATTGAAAAATTCTTAAATATGCTCAACAATGTGAGTCTGGAGATTTAATATGTACGGACTTTTGGGAAACCCTGTATATAGATCATGGAGTGAATTCTTATTTAACAGAATATTTGAAATGGAAGGGAGGGATGAAATTTATTGCGCAATGAATGTTTCTGAAAATAATATTGGTAAATATTTCAAACCTTCAATAAACTGTTTCAATGGCTACAATGTAACATCGCCTTTCAAAAAAGAGGTTATGAAATATCTTTGGTTCAAGGAAGAGAGAGCCTGGGCCATTGGGAATGTAAACACAATTGTGAGGATTGGGGATCAGTATCACGGTTTCAATACTGACTACTTTGGAGTAAAGAAAACCTTTGAAAGCAATAATTTATCACTAAACAATAAAAATATTCTGATACTCGGCGGAGGAAACCTTTCAGATACAGTGAAATATTACCTTATTACAAATTTTTCCAATATCAATTTAAAGATTATGACAAGAAATCCCGCAGTACGGGAAAATCTAAAAAATGACAGATCATACATTTCATATTCAGATAATTTCAATGCCGACATAATAATTAACTGCACCACCATTGGAATGATGGAGGATGATATTCCCCCCATTAAGGAAAATTTAATCATAAACTCTTCACATATAATAGATCTGACTTATCAGAGGGAGAGAACAAAATTGCTTAGAATGGGAGAAAAATATGGCAAAAAAATTTATAATGGGAGACTGATGTTTTTTGAACAGGCATATGAAACATATAGGGTTTTCTTTCAGGATTATTGCAAATTAAATATTTTTGAGAATGCAATCAAGGAAACAATTGAACATTTTGATTTAAAATGAAAATATATACCAATTCCGGCATTTCCGTTCTGAGTGCATTTGCTACAGGCAGAGGTTCAGCAGTTGCAACAAAAATGCAGATGTGCATCGAAAGTACAAATAAAATTGTGAAAGAGACAGATCATATTTCACAGTTGATCTCAGAATTTACCGGGGGAGATCAGATTCATTTCAGAGTTATTCAGGAAATACCACAAATGCAGGGTCTTAAGAGTTCAAGTGCAATTGTTGGGGGTGCCTTAATGCTCAATATTTTAACAAATAACATTGAGATAAAAATGGATGACATTCTCAAAATTGGTAGTGAGATCTCAATTAAACTTGGCTTATCCGCCACAGGTGCCACCGATGATCTGGCTGCTTCATTGTTGGGTGGACTTACAATATGTGATAACAAAGAGAGGAAACTAATAAAGAGATTGGATGTTCCTCCTCTTTACGCAATTATTATTTCATTTTCCGGTGAGATTTCAAGTAAAAAATTCGGTGATAATGATTTTTCAACGATTAGGGACCTCTTTCCAGATCCATATGAAATAAATGAAAAAAATTTTCTTGAAATTGCAGTTAAAAACGGTTTTCTTCTTTCCAAAATTAGTGGATTCAAAATACCAGAAAACATAGTGAAAAACAGTTCTGCAAATTATCTTGGAATAAATGGAAGAGGGCCATCCTTGTTCCTAATTTATGATGATTCAGCAAAGATGGAAAATGATCACAGACTGTTTTTAAAAATGGGCTTCACGGTTTATAAAACTATTTTAAATAACATGGGATTTGAATGGTTGCCATAAAGGTTTTAAAATCTGACTTTGATGGAGAAGTTATACCTCCAGTCAGCAAAAGCTATTCTCAAAGAGTCCTTTTGATTGCAGGGCTCACAGAATCATGTGTGAGTATAAAAGAGTGGAATATGTCAGATGATGAGAAACATGCCTTAGACTCCATTAATAAAATGGGCGGTGAGATTCAGCATGAAGGTGGATTTCTAAATATAAAAGGTAATTTGAATTCAAATGATTCTGTTATAGACGTTGGTGAATCCGGTACCCTTCTAAGGCTAATATTGCCTTTAATTGCCGGGAAAAAGATGCGAGCAAAAATACTCTCATCTGGAAGACTACTTCAGAGGCCTCTTGATGATATGTTTAGCTTTTTGAGGAAATTCGGGTCTATTGTGAACATTGAAAATAACATGATAATAATTGATGGCTCAAATTTCAGAATTCCTGAAGTGTCTTTTATAAACTATGAAAAAAGTTCTCAGTTTTTATCCGGGATACTCATGATGCAAGCAATATTCGGAAATTCAGGAAATTTTGTTAAAATTAACAAACATGTGCCTGTTTCAGGTTATGTTGATCTTACCATTAATATAATTGAGGAATTTGGAGGTAAAATTTCAAAGTTAGATGAGGAATTCATTATTGAAAGGCCAATCCATGGAATTAAAAAAAATATTAAACTTGAGAGAGATTTTTCGTCGGCATCGTTTATTATTTCTTCGGCACTTATAAATTCAAAAAATGGCATATTGATAAAGGAATTAAATCTAAATAGCAAACAACCTGACAGGGCCATAATTGATTTTGTAAATGAGAACTTGGAAAGGAGGCATAATGGGTCAATTTTTGTTCAACCTCTACAAAATGATTCTTTTAAAGAGTATAGAATTGATGCCAAGTTAAATCCGGACCTTGTACCTCCAATGGTTCTTTTAAGTACTGTCAATAAAAAGTTGGTAAATGTTGAGAATTCAGAATATCTAAAGGGAAAGGAGAGTGACAGGAAATTCTGGATAGAAAAAAATGCAGAAATTATTGGAGTGAAACATACAATTAATAGAGGAATCTTATCATTTGAAAGAGGTGAACTGAAGGAAAGTGCCATTTTTGACTGTGCATCTGACCACAGAATTTCTATGATGCAAACTATCGCTGCATCATTACTTTCAAAAGGTGGCACAGTAGATTGCGTGGAAAGTATCTCAAAAAGTTACCCCGACTTTCTAAAAGACATGACTGTCCTTGGCTTGAAATACTTTAAAATTTAATAGATCAGGAATATTTACCATAAGATTGAGATGCTCCTGTTTGAAAATATAAAGGAAAAGTTGGTCAAACTTTCAGATGGAATATTTGACCTTACCATTGGTGATATTGAATTCGATAATACTGGTCATACTGATATTGCAATAAAGACGTTCAGACTGGCTGACAGGAAAAATTTTCAGGAAGAGATCAAAATATACATGGAAAAATTAAAAAATTTTAACTGGATCAAAGAGGCAAATTTAGAAAAAAATTATTTAAATATTGAGCTGGACGGGAGTGCTCTTTTTAATTATCTGTATGATGAGGCAATTGAAAAAGGACTTTATCCTGAAGTTTTCCAGGACCCTGAAAGATATTCTGTTGAGCATACCAGCATAAACCCAACGGGCCCTATTCACATGGGGAGGGTGAGAAATTCAATTATTGGAGATACCATTGTACGGATTATTGACAGAATGGGGTACAGAGTTACCTCACAGTATTATGTCAACGATTCAGGCAAACAGGTTGTTTCACTATATCTGGGTTATGAGAAATTTCACAAGGGTGAAAAACCAACCCCAGAAATACTTCTTGATGGATAC
The DNA here is from genome assembly GCF_052315375.1 of Caldiplasma sukawensis. NCBI lineage: Archaea > Methanobacteriati > Thermoplasmatota > Thermoplasmata > Thermoplasmatales > Cuniculiplasmataceae > Caldiplasma > Caldiplasma sukawensis. Next base: position 63,389 of record NZ_JBLSDG010000004.1, on the reverse strand, counting down.
AGGAAAATATATGATTACTTCGAGAAAACAGGTAGTGAGAAAGAAGCAGAACAGATCATGGAGAGATATGAAAACGGAGATGTTGAGATTATTGGAAAAATAAGAGAATTATGTCAAATAATGCTTGATGACATAAACATAGATCTTAGTAAAATAGGTATAAAAATTGATGAGTATAACTGGGAATCCGAATTCATAACATCAGGAGAGACAGAAAGAGTTCTTGAGATGCTAAAAGACGAACTGAAAGAGGATGGAAATGCCATGTATATAGATGTGCCTGGGGTGAGAAAAATATACCTGAGAAGATCAAATGGTACAAGCCTTTATGTGACAAGGGATGTTGCATACCACATGTACAAATTTTCAAATTATGACAGGTGTGTGGTTGTACTTGGGGAGGATCACAAGGAACATGGAAAAATAATGAGATATATACTAAGTGATTTAATGAAATATCCTAATGAGCTAGATTTTGTGTTCTATGGATATGTAAATCTTCCTGAAGGGAAAATGTCTACCAGAAAGGGTAATGCCATCGCATTGAAGGATGTTTACAATAAAATGATAGAGAGATTGAAAAATATAATGGTGGAACGAGGTGATGAAAATACTGACAATACAATTGTGGAAAATATTGCAAGATCATCATTAAGGTACGACATGGTAAGAATAAATGCAAGTAAGACCATAACATTTGACTGGGATAAGGCATTGGATTTTAAAGGTAATTCAGCGCCATTCATACTGTATTCCTTAACAAGGGCAAATTCCATCCTTTCCAAAGAATCTTCAATTAATAATCATACCTTTGATGATTTCAGGAGGGAGGAAAAGGATCTCCTTGTCAATCTGTACAGGTACCCTTTTATTCTAATGGAAAGTTTCAAAATGTTTAGACCAGACATTCTCGCAAATTTTTGTTATGAACTTGCAACTAAATTTACTGTATTTTATGAAAATTGCAGGGTATTGGGAGAGAAAAATGGAATTGAGGGGAGAAGACTTGCATTAACAAGAATTTATAGCATAATAATGAATGATGCCATAAAAACACTGGGTCTAGAAAAAGTAAACAAAATGTAAAAATTTAATTTTTAATTCTTTTTATTGTTTTTATTTCCCTGATTATCAGACTTCTGCACAGTGTCCTGCTTCTTTTGTTGTTGAACTGGCATAGTCTGACTCTGTTGAGTTTGTTTTCTTGAAATCAATGGGAATCTGCCTGTTGAGTATCTGTAATAAACCAGAGCTATTACAACTATTATTAAGACAATCACAGCAATAACTATAGGTATTCTGTAAGGATTTACTCCAACACTTATTGTCTTTGAAAGAGAATTCTGATCCTGAATGTAAAGTGGCTGGGTTGATGTGAATGCCTCTGCTTTTAATACCTGTGAACCAGAATTTGGCATGTTTACAGTTATGTTGAATGTCTTTGTCTGATTCTTTGTGAGTGTGGCAGAAACAAAGGTGTCATTCACAAGAAGTGAAGAACCATCGAAAATAAGTATACTAATTCCGGTTGCTGTTGAATTTCCTATGTTGGTAACATTTACGTGCAGTGATGATGAAACACCCTGTGCTACAGATCCCGTAAAGTACAGGGCACTTATCTTCAGTTGAGGCCCGTTATATGAGTATTTGTAAGATACATTGCTGTATGCGCTCAGATTTGATGGATCTGTAACCTTAAGGGATACGGTTACTGGATTTAATGTGAAGAATGTTACCATCACCCAGTTTGATTTTGTATAGTTTATGTCGGACACATTGTACGATATTACAGAATAACTTCCTGATGGTAATGCAGTTCCATTGGAGTACTGGAATGACCAGTTGAATGTCAATTTTGAAACAGGATAATATGAATCAGTGGTGTAATTGGCTGTAATTACATCCGGTGACCCAACAGTTATAGTAGATGTGTTCTTTCCATTGTACATTAAGGTCTGCGTTGGTACAGGTAATGTTGTGTCGTTTACAATCACACTGACCTTCAATGAGGTTTTAGTGTTTCCGGCACTTGACACATTGAGATAGAAACTCTGGTTTGGATCAACAAAAGATGGAGTGGTGAAACTGTATGTTGCGGTTCCCCCTGATGTGCTGAATGTTGGGAAATCCCACAAGTAATAAAGTGAAATTGAATATTTCACAGAGTTAATCGTAACATTAAGTGAACTTGCTGTTGCATCGAATGTCACAGCCTGATTTTGCATAACATATATCTGTGCCTTTCCTGTTGATGTGACTGTGCTGTTCAGATATTTTTCTTTTCCGTTAACAGAGTAACTCATATTTATGAATGGGGCGTATGAACTGTTCAAAACGTATATTAAAATGTTTGAGGAATTATAGTAGCCAGAGGAACTTCTACCAGTTACAGTGACAACAGTTGATTTAGTAAGGTTCAGTGTTATATTATATCCTGAATACATGGTACCACTGACATTCCACGAGAACATATCTCCAGGAAGATTGTATTCAAATTGCCCTGTAACAGGATTGTAAAATGCATTGCTTACATTTAAACTGAAATTGTAGTTGTATGGTGCTATTATGATTGGATTCTTTGATGAACTGTTCAACACTGTATTAGAGGTCATTAATCCCTTGTAGTACTCCATAATTTTAGAAATAACAAAATAAGGTTTCTGTCCGGGTGCCAATGTTACTTTAACGTCCGTTGACTTTGAAACAGGATATATTTCAAATGGATTGCCGAATGTTACAGAAGAAGTTGCACTTTTAACTGAATAAGTTGAATTATTATATGCAACATAAATTGGATACAGTATTTTTCCTGGAGTGTAACTGTATCCTCTTGCAAATATGTCCATTGTGGCATTTCTGTAGTCTTTTGAACTCATATTCATGTTATAATATGAGACAGAAAATTCTGCCATCAAATTTGTACTGTTATATTTAATTTTAATTGCACTCTCACTTGATTTGTTGACTGAATAATAGGATGAATTCACCTGGAAATTGAAATATGTATTGTTAGGAAGTGAATTCAAAACCTGTTCTTCAAAAATTTCAGTGAAATTTTTAATTGTAGATGATTTATTTATTGCATTAATCTGAAGAGAAAGTGTTGGAAGATAACTGTATGATACATCTGGAATTGCGGTATAAGAGAGATTGTAAATAATTGTCTCGTTTGCATATTTGAGATTTTTGGAAAGCTTGTATTTTGTTGCTATTGAGGATACTGTTGATACCATATCGTAAGTATGAACAGTTCTGTTGAGCGACATAGGCTCATATCCATTTGCAACTGCATACAGGCTTATATTTTTATATGCATCAATTGAAAATATGCCATTAGAGAACGTGACTTTTGAATAAGAATAATCCTTAGAAACATTAACTTCATCTATTGAAAAACTTGAAATTGGGGTGCCAGATGTTTTATTAATAACTGTTCCAAAATAATCCACAACATTAGTTCCCAGGTATATGGTTGCGGCTCCACTGGAATCAAGCGCAAGCTCAAATGCCTGAACTCCGTCTGCTGTATTTCCATTATATATTATGTTTGCCATAAAGAATTCTGTGTTTGGAAAATGACTGTCTATTATGTTAGATGATATGACCCCGGGCTCACTAGTCAGTGAAGCTGTTTTGAATACATAACCTTCTGTTGTTGAAAACTGTACAGTCACATTCTGTCCATTTAAGCCAGAAACACTTACACTTCCATAAACTGTTGATATTGCTGTAATGTTTATCTCCACTGTCTGATACTCTTGATTTATGTTAACAATTTCACTATACTTGTTAGTCAGGTAAACATTACCTTGTATACTTGTACGGTCTGGCATCACTGTGAAATTGTAAGTTCCATATGTTAGTGTCAGTGTTCCGGGATTTCCTGAAGGGCTAACTGAAAATGAACCAACCGTGGAATTTACATACACTATTGGATTTGCTAAAAATCCTATTTGATTTCCACCCTGCAACAAATATTCGCTAACAGACACTTGCGAGGATGGTGGAGCTCCAGACGCTCCCACTGCAGCGCTTGCCATCATAGCTAAAAACATAGCCACAAGAATTGCAGACATTGCCTTACTACTGATCAATATTATCTTCCTCTGTTTCGCTAAATAAACCCTCTAATATAAACATTCTCTTCTAAAAAGATTAAAGTACAGCTGAACTAATTTTTTTCATAGCATGGAATGACGTTACCATCCTATAAGGGGAAAATCTTGCGTCTTCCACAATGAGTAGTCTTTTCCATTTTTCTCTTCTACCATAAAGGAATTTATATGGGTTTGAAAAGGCAATTTTAAGAATATCCTCTGGGGATATTCTATTTCTATTCCTTGAAATGCGATAAAGAAATTCCATTTCTGTAAAAATATCGGGTTCAGCAGTCATAACATTATCCGTTCCAAGCATTAAATTAATGGATTCATTAAAAAAAATAGAATAATCAGCATATATCCCATGGAAAAAATTTGATCTTGGTGTTATTGCAATGTTCCTGCAAACCTCCTTCAGATCATTAAGTTCATTTTTCTGGAGAGCAGTACAGTGAACAACGAGGTCTGGGTTCAATTCTGAAAGCTTTTCAACTGGTTCTTTCTTTTTTTCGCTGAAGTGGGTTGCGACTATCTTACCAACCTTTTTTGCCTCACTTGAAATCTCTATGGATTTTTCCATGTCTATATCTGAAACCGCACTAAAATTAACCCCCTCAATGTAATTTTTCATTGTCTGAAACTCCTCTGAATCGGCAGGTCTCCCAAGGATTATACCATCAGGGGCAATTTTTTTTACAGATTCTATCTGTTCAATCAAGTTAGGGCCAGCCTCTCTAAAATCAATGAATGTATCCGTGTATCTATTCAGCATAAATCTTGCTGAATTTATCATGTATTCTGTTATTGTTTCCTGTTTCACGCTTGCAAACTGCTTGAATTTAAAACCTCCAGGACCAACTATCTCTTCAAGCGTTCCAAATGGCTCTTCATTTACAAATGAATCACCTATGTGAGTGTGTGAATTTACAGGAAATGGAAATATGAAAACATTATCTCTTGACTGAGAGGATTCAATGAATCTCAGGCTGGAGGAATCCACATAACCTTCTAAAAATTCACCGTCAACGAAAAACCTTCCCTCTATTCTCATCTATCCTTTTATCGCAGCCATAGGTTTAAGTTTTACCACTTTTTTAGTTACACCTGCATCTTCCATCAGCCTTACAACAATTTCTGGATCCTTGTACACAGGAGATGCCTCATCTATGGGAAACTTTCCAGTAGGGGTGAAAATCATTATGTTTTTTCTATTCATTTCACTGGCTTCCTTTTCCACCGAAAGGAGATTTTCTGCCTCTTTTCTTCCCATTTTTCTTCCCGATCCATGGCAACTTGATCTCATGTATCTATAGTTTTGATCTTCTTTTCCACACAATATGAATGATTCGGTCCCCATGCTTCCCGGAACTATGACAGGGTGAGGGAAACCTTCTCCCCCAAAGTGGGAATCTGATGGTTTCATTGCCCTTGTTGCTCCTTTTCTGTGAACTATTGATCTGATTCTTTTGCCCTCCCATTCCACATCTTCAAATCTAGCTATATTATGTGAAATTGAATAAAGCAATGTATTTTGAATTTCACTTTGATCAGAAAATTTTGAAATAATTTCCATTATTTTCTCTATTATAAATTGTCTGTTTACAAATGAATAATTTGCAGCGCAATTCATGGCATTGATATATTCAAGTGATAATTCATCATTCATTGGAATGAAACTCATTTGTTTATCTCTTACCATATTCCCTGTCTTTTCTATTGCTTTTTGAATGTATTCTGAAGCAATCTGATGTCCCAGACCCCTTGAACCACAGTGCACCATAACATAGATGTCTCCCTTTTCTATATTGTAGTGTTCTGCCAGACTTTCATCATATGCTTCATCCACCTCACCTATTTCAATGAAATGATTTCCTGAACCGAGTGTGGCAAAATAATTGATCCCTCGTTTCAATGCAGTTTCAGAAATTTTTGAAATATCGGTGTCCTTTATGGAACCATTCTCTTCACTTTTTTCCTTAATAGATTTCTGAATCGGGTATTTTTCAATCATCCAGTCCAGACCTTCTGTCAATATTTGAGAAAGATCGTTAAAAGTAATTTTGTTCTTTGATCTTGCCATCCCCACAGGTACTTCCTTCAATATTCTTTCGCCAATGTGTTTCAACTTTTCCCCAATTTGTTCTTTTTTCAGGTGAGTATTCACAATTGATACACCACAGTTTATATCGTAACCTACTCCACCTGGAATTACAACACCACTGTATTGATCATATGCTGCAACACTACCTATTGGAAAACCGTACCCCTGATGAATGTCTGGCAATCCCAGTGGCAAACCCACAAGACCTTGAAACTCTGAAAGGGACAATAGCTGATTGAGAGGTATTTCCATTCTGGTTTTGTAATCAAAAATTTCATTTTCGTCCATTATTACCCGTGCTTCTCTACCATTGTCCCTGATCAAGTATGTTGATTTTAATTCCTCTTCTTTAATTATATCCATGAGAAACCATGGGAAATTACATAACGAGATTTTAACTATACATGTGAGATGCAGTTTCTTGATGTGGAAAGTATTGAAGATGAGGACTTAAGATTCAAATTGAGGCTAGAAGTATACCTCCTAAGGAGTGCGTTGAAAATTAAACAACTATCTGAAGATGGAGAAAGATTTGACAGCTACATTTCAAAAAGGATTGAAGAGATAAAAAAGATTGCAGGGGATAAAATTGTAAGGGAAAATGGTATCATAATCTATCCACCAGAAAATCTATCAGATAAGAATTTATAAAAATAAAATATGAGGTAATGTATGGAAAACAAAGAGACCCACAGTATGTTTCAGGAACTTAAGGAAAATCTGGAAACAACAAAAAGACATATAAAGATAATAGAGACTCTCATGATAGAACAACCCGCAGGAATATTAAAGATATCACAAACCACTGGAATTCCCGGACATAAAATAAGGTATTCCCTAAGGATACTTGAAAAGGCTGGTGTCATAGAGCCATCCATGGAGGGCGCTTTTCTTTCTCCCGAATTTATAAATAATAAGGGAAAGATTCTTGAAGAATTAAGGGAAATACTGAAGGATCTTGAGGAAACAGAAGAAAGATTGAAAAAGCTTCTTGGAAAGTAAACATGAAAGTTTCCAGCGAAGATGACATTATTATAAGAAAAGCAAAGGTTTCAGACGCTGCAGGCATAATTGAATGCATGCAATCCGTGATGGATGAAAAAATATACATGGTTAGCGACTACTACCTTTATTCTGAAAGAGGTGAAAGAGAACTTATAAAATCTCCTTCTGATCTTAACCTTGTTCTTGAGTTTCAGGGAAAAATTGTTGGAATACTTAAGGTTCAAAGAGGTTATTACAGAAAAACATTTCACACGGGTGTACTTACAATAGCAATAGAGAAGGAATTCAGAAATAGGGGATTTGGAAAGAAAATGATAGAATTCGCATTACAGTGGGCAAAAGAAAATGGTATTGAAAAACTCAGTCTTGAAGTTTTTTCCACAAATGAAAATGCCATATCTCTCTATAGATCAGTGGGATTCCATATTGAAGGTGTAAGAAAAAAACATTTTAAGATTAACGGAGAATATGTGGACGATGTTTTAATGGCTTATTTTACAAATTGAAAACTGTTAATAATGATTTTTTGATTTATTTGTTAAATGAGAAAGTATGGAATCTCTGATATATTTTACTTAATGTTCTTCATTCTTTTTGTCACAATGATGTTCTATGGCCTTTCAGTATTACTTCAAATTTCATTATACTCGCCCTCCTACATTGTAAATGAACTGGGTAAAAATATCTCCCTGTTTTACTTTTACTACCCAGATGTATTTGATTTTCCGCAGGGAATAGTTTTTATCCTGATACCTTTTCTCAAATTTTATTTTTCAGTAATAGTTTTAATTATTATTTACATAATAATTGTGGTATACATCATATCTTCCTATTTGAAAGGCATAGGAAAGGATCCGCTTGATAATCCAGTTGGTTTCATACTGGGTGGTTCTTCATTTGCATACACACTATCTATTATTTTGATCGTACTCTATTTCTTTTCATCAATTTCCATCTCTGCTCCAGCAATAGAACAGGCTGAATTGACACAACCAGTTCTCATTTTTTATCAACTGGTGTACGCACCAATAATTGAAGAGCTTGAATTCCGTATTATACCAATAGGCATTTACCTTTTAATCAGATATTACCTTAGAGGAGACCTCGCAAGATATAAAGAAAAGAATGGAATAAATTCGGGAATAATGTCAAAACTGGTTTATACTCTCCCTTTTATGAATCCAGGAAAATTAAAAAAATTTACTGGCAAAGGTTTTGACTACATTGATTATGCCATAATAATCATAACAAGCTTCCTTTTTGGTTTTGCACATTATGCTTACGGACAATGGTCAATAAGCAAGATCCCACAGGCTGCAATCGGAGGTGTCATATTTGCCTTCGGATTTATGCTATTTGGACCATATGTTGACATACCCATGCACTATTTCTTTGATGGCATAGATACAGTTTTCCTTCTACAAGGTCAGGGTTTTCTAAGCTTATTTTCACTCTTGTTTATTTTGCTTGTTCTTCTTGGTTCTGTTCCATTCATTATTACACTTTATTCAAGATTTAAAAAAATCAGAACCAGAAAAGCAATACAGAGTGATGAATTGAAATCATAATAATTATAATATTTTTAAAAAAAGAATATATGTTTTAATTCGATAATCTTATCATGGCGAAGGATAGATTCTGGTCTGAAAAGTTAAACCAGATCGAGGAAATGAACAGATCTGGAACATCAAAGGAAAAGGAAGAATGGATAAAAAAATTTCTTGAGCCATGGGAATCAAAGACAGGATATGTCCCAAGAGAGTACATAAATTCATCATCAATTGAAATCGATCCTCTCTATGACAGATCGGATCTAGGAGAGGAAATTGAGAAAAGACTGGGATATCCCGGTGATTATCCATTTACAAGAGGAATTTATCCAAACATGTATCGTGGAAAACTATGGACTATGAGGATGTTTTCCGGTTTTGGAACTCCAGAGGATACAAACAAAAGGCTAAAGTATCTCATAAGTCACGGAGAGACAGGTCTGAGCATAGCATTTGACATGCCAACCCTGTATGCTTATGATTGTGACAATAAAAGATCTGAAGGGGAAATTGGTAAATGCGGTGTGAATGTCACATCACTAAAGGACATGGAAGTAATATTTGATGGTATTGATCTTTCAAAGGTAACAACATCAATGACAATAAATGCACCTGCTGCAGTTTTGACTGCTATGTATTTTGTCATAGCAAAAAAACAGGGACATGATCTTTCAAAAATAGGTGGTACTGTTCAAGCAGACATACTGAAGGAATACATAGCACAAAAGGAATGGATATATCCACCAGAAGCACATCTAAGGATTATAAGAGATATGATGAAATACTGCACAGAGAATGCGCCAAAATGGAATTACATTAGTATATCAGGTTATCACATAAGAGAGGCTGGAAGCAGTGCTGTTCAGGAACTGGCATTTACTCTTGCAGATGGATTCTACTATGTTGATTTGGGAATTAAGAATGGGCTTGATCCAAACAAATTCTCTCAGAGACTTTCTTTCTTTTTCAATTCTTCAATTAATTTCTTTGAGGAAATAGCCAAGATGAGAGCGGCAAGAAGAATATGGGCAACAGTACTTAAGGAAAAATTTGGTGTTACTGATCCTAAGGCACTTTCACTGAAATTCCACACTCAAACCTCAGGATATACCCTGACATGGCAGCAACCCCTTAACAATATTGTGAGGACTGCAATAGAGGCTCTTGCAGCAGTTCTTGGGGGTACCCAGAGTCTTCACACTAACTCTTATGATGAGGCCTGGGCACTTCCTTCCGAACAGGCTGTGAAGGTTGCACTGAGAACACAACAAATAATAGCTGAAGAGACAGGAGTGACAGATGTTATAGATCCACTTGGCGGTTCTTACTACGTGGAATGGCTCACAAACAAAATGGAGGAGGAGGCATACAGGTATTTTGAGAAGATAGAGGAACTTGGAGGTATGCTTGAGGCAATTAAAAAAGGATACATTCAGAGAGAAATAGCTGCCACTTCATACAAGAGACAGAAGAGACTGGAAGAGGAAAAGGAAATAATGGTGGGGGTCAACAAATATGTTGAGGATGAAGAGCAACAAATGAACATACTTAGGATATCAAGGGAAGCTGAGGAAATACAGCTGAAAAGAATAATGGAAGTTAAAAAAACTAGGGATGAAAAGAAGGTGAAAGAATCACTTGAAAAACTGAGAAAGGCATTTCTTGATGAGAATGAAAATATTATGCCATACATAATGGAGTGCGTTGAGAACTATGCTACAATAGAAGAGATTTCAAATGTTGGAAGGGAGATATATGGAGGATGGAAAGAACCAGCAATTATTTAAGGACAAACCTATAAAGATTCTTCTGGCCAAACCTGGTATAGATGGACATGACAGAGGAGTCCTTATTCTTGCGAAGGCTTTCAGGGATGCAGGCATGGAGGTTCTTTATGCTGGACTTTTGCCAACGCCTGAACAGGTTGTGGATACGGCTGTAAATGAAGATGTTGATGTAATAGCCCTCAGTCTTTTAAATGGTGCACATATGACAGTTTTCAAAAAAGTTGCCGATCTAATGAAGGAAAGAGGCATAGATGATATAAGTCTAGTTGGGGGAGGAACCATTCCTGATGAAGATAAACCAGAACTTGAAAAAATAGGGGTATCCGGGAACTACGGACCTGGGACCCCTCTCTCCGTTATAATTGATCATGTGAGGAAAAGAGCCTACGAAGCAAGATCAAAAAAGATGGGATTAAAATGATGGGAACCAAATTGGTCATGGACGGGGTGATAAAAGGGGATCACAGAAGTATAGCAAGAGCGATTTCCATCATTGAAAACGGTGAGATGGATACAAGGTTGAAAATGATGGAGAGCCTATTCGAAAAAGGTGGGATGGCACAGGTTGTTGGAATCACTGGCCCACCAGGGATAGGAAAGAGCACAACCATTGGAAATATTGCGTCTATTATGTCAGAAAATGGAAATAAAGTTGCTGTGATAGCAATAGATGCCTCAAGTCCATTTTCTGGTGGGTCCCTTCTCGGGAACAGAATCAGGATGCAGGAAAAACTAACTGAGAAAAACATATACATGAGAAGTCTGGCAAACAGAGGATCTAAGGGGGGACTTTCCAGATCGGCAATTGGAGCTGTCGCAGTTCTTGATGCAGCAGGTTTTGATACAATAATAATGGAGACTGTAGGAGCAGGTCAGGCTGATCTTGATGTGATGGAAATGGCAGATACAATATGTCTAATACTGGCACCAGGACTTGGTGACGAAATTCAGGCAATAAAGGCAGGAATAATGGAGATAGCAGACATTTACGCAGTTAACAAGATGGATAGGGAAGGTTCCTACTTTGCCCTGAAAGACATTGAAGATTTACTTTCCATTGAGAGGAAGGGTGATTACCAGAAAAGGGTTTTTGGAATCACAAACACTGACCAGAAAACCTATTTCCCTTTGATTGAGGAGATAAGGAGACACAGATCATATCTTGAAGAGAAAAAACTACTTGGATCAAAAAGAAGGAGAACTGCAGTTAAGTGGTATCTTGAGGAGGAAATTGAACAGCTGGTGGTGAGACCTTTTCTTGAAAGAATGAATGATCAGAGCAGAGATAATGTTTTCTCATTGCTTTCCAGATTTCAGGAAGATTTGAGGGAACTCACAGAAAATGTAACATCGCAAAAATAATTTAACATTTTAATATGTGGAAACATGGATCTGGTGAGGGTAGGAAAAGTTAAGGACGTTTATGATGATGGAAATACACTTTTATTCAAATTTTCTGATAGGATATCTGTATTTGACAAGATAATACCGAATGACATACCTGAAAAGGGAAAATCACTATGCAGAACATCTGCCTACTGGTTCACTGAAATTAAGAGGGAACTGAATATAGATTCACATTTTATTGAAAATATTGACCAGAAAACAATGAGAGTAAAAAAATTCAGGGTTGAAGAAAAAGGAGGTAGCAAATTCTGGGTAAATTATCTCATACCCCTTGAATTCATAATGAGATATTATGCAGCCGGTTCATTGATAGACAGAATGAAATCTGGAAAATTAAAACCTTCAGATGTAGGAATGAAAAACATTCCATCCCCTGGAGAGAAACTGGACGAACCATTTTTTGAAATGACCACCAAGTTTGAAAAAACAGATAGGCCTTTGAGCAGAATGGAAGCCATGGAACTTGGTGGAATAAGCTGTGAAGAACTGAATGAAATTCAGGAGATCATTTTGAAAATTGATAGACTTATTGAGAGAAAGGCATCAAATGGCGGCCTGATCCATGCTGACGGAAAGAAGGAATTTGCAATTGGAGCTGAAAGGAATCCCATAGTTGTTGACACCTTCGGTACGGCTGATGAGGATAGATTTTGGGAGAAGAAAGATTATGAAAATGGAAAATTAATTGAAGTGTCAAAGGAGATGGTCAGGCAGTATTACAGGAGCATAGGTTATCATTCCAAACTGTATGAAGCAAGGGAAAAGAATGAAACTGAACCTGATATACCCCCGCTTCCTTCAGATTTGATCAAGAAAGTCTCTGATCTCTATGTATCTGTATATGAAAGGCTTACTGGCCAGAAATGGTAATCATAAATATGAAACAGAAAGACTATCCTCAACCTGCAACCAAAGGTGATGTTCAAACTCATATATCCATAATACCTCTGGTATTTCTATGAAAATGTTCCTATAATTGTGCTGGGATTTAATGAATTCCTCCTCCCCCTTGAATTTTGCAGAAACTCCAACTCTTATTGTTAAATTGTTAGGACTTCCTGAAATTAAGAGAGTTAGGTAACGATCATCACTTAGAATTGGCCTGAAAACGCCCCCTTTCTTTGCCTGTATTGCCCTGAAATTTCCATCCTTATGTGTGTGTACTATGAATCCTTCCTCCTTAAGAAAATCCTCAAGAACCATCATCAATTTGTCAATGTCAACATTCCTTCCTATATATTCACGAAAAGCAAATCTCATTGACTGCCAATGATAAAATAAATTATAAAATTACCCATATTGCCTCATGAATCTGGATGAAAAACTTGAACAGCTTCGCAAAATTCTTGATGGAAGAAAAAAGGTAATTGCAATTGATATTGAGACAATCGTGAATGGAAAATTTCTTGAGGATGATCAGATCATAGCAATTTCAGTAACAAACTTTGAGGAGGAATCAAAGGTGTTCATATCGGAGGGTGACAGTGAATTTGCAATAATTTCAGAACTCTCTTCTTTCATGGACAGTTATGACCCGGAGGTTATAATAGGTTACAATCATATTGCTTATGACATTCCGTTGATTCAGAAGAAACTTATAAATATAAGATTCAGTGAACAACCTTGGCCTCTTCGCTACTATCTTGGAGTTTCCTTCTGCCTTGACATGATGTATGTGTCGGCCCTTTACCACTATAAGTTGACAGGCGACTATGAAATCAGGTCACTTAAAAAAATAATGGATTATGAGGAATATGAAAACCTTCCACTAATGAGAAAGAAGGATATAGTTGAAATGGAAAATATGTCAAAGGGAGAGGCAATAAGGTATTTATGGAAAAATGAGAGAGAAAAGTTCTATGAGTATTGTGTCGGTGATACATATGATCTGATTAAAATTTATAAAAAAATTTTCAGAATCTCATAGAATTCCAAATTTACCAGCTACAACTTCTATGTTTTCAACATAATCATCAAAAATTCTTATTATATCCTTGGATGTTATTATCCCTGAATATTTCCCATTCTTTCCTACCAGAATCCTTCTCACTCCTTTTTTGCTCATGATTTCAGTTATTTTTCTGGTAGGAGTATCAGGTTCCACAGATATCAGTTCCTTGCTCATAATTTCAGAAATTTTAACAGTTTTTGGGTCCCGTTCGGCTGCAATTATGCTGTTAACAAAATCCCACTCAGTAACAATCCCCTTAACATCGTTCTTTTCACCAACCAGGACGTACCCTCTGTGATCTCTTGACATTATTTTGGTTGCCTGTTCAACTGTGAGATCTGGCGGAACAGGATCAGGAATGGTTACCATAATGTCCTCAGCAGTAAGAACCATGGAGCAGCATTCAAAGTTGATATATAATCAGATCGATTTATGAGAGCTGTTTTTATGCTTTCAATTTTCTACCATGAATGGTCTTCTATCCTTTGACATATGATGAAACTTCCAGGATCTCATTTTTGGAAAATACCTTTTTGTTTTCATACAATTTAATGTATTTTATCCCACTGTCTGGTATTACTGTAAGTACATTAACACCCTCATATGTTCTGGCTATTTTCATTGCATGATAAAAATTTCCACCACCTGAGTGCCCTGAAAACACCCTGTATTCTGAAAGCATTCTTACCCCTTTAAATGCCTCAACCTCACTAACCTTTACTATTGAATCCACAAGATTCATATTTTTAATTATAAGTTCCTTATCCTTTGCCTTTCTAAAATTCCTGATTCCCTGGATGAAAGAGTTTTCATCTGCCTCACCCATTATTACTTTTGTTGAATTATCTTTTTCTTTGAAATATTTTCCAATACCGGTTAGTGATCCCCCTGTTCCCATTGATATAAATATTATGTCCGGATTTGATCTTATATCTTTCATTATTTCCGGACCGGTGGTCATGATATGTGAATATTGATTCATTGGGTTGCCGTGCTGATGCAGATTCTTATACTTCAAGGGTTCTTTCACTGAAATATCCATTGCCATCCTTATTGCACTTTCAGTGCTTTTTGGGTCTCCTGTGGACTCAGCTCTTACAACATTGGCCCCAGTGGCAACCAGCTCATTGTAAGTTTCCTCTGAAACCCCAGGGGGCACAAAAATTATTGAAGGTATATTCAGCATTCTACAAATATGCCCGATTGCTATACCTGTATTTCCTGAAGTGCCTTCCACTACTATCATTTCAGCGGTGGGAGATGAAAGTATCTTATCATAAACCATAAAGAAAGCTGCCCTATCTTTTATTGAGCCGTATCTGTTAAAATATTCAATTTTCGCATAAACTGTTGACCCATTATCCAGGCTGACCTTCAGTATTGGAGTATTACCAAGGTGATTTTTGTAAAAATTATCCCTTATTTTTAAAAGGATTTCATTACTTTCAAAATCAACCTGCACAATGGAGGATATGATCTCAGTTTATAAATTCATATGGCAATATTCAGCGTACTTATGAGAGCAAGAATGAAAAACATTGATATGAGGAATTGCAACCATAGTCCATCTGACATTCCCAATCCTCCAATAGACCCAACCTTTCCTGTTTTTCTACCCTTTAGAAAATCCGCAAGAATGTCCATTGATGTTTCAGGCAATATGAGGAAAAATATTGAATCTATGAGGAGGTCCTTTAAAAAAAAGGTGCGTAGAATGAACCATAAAATCAAAAGAAAAGGAAGTGAGAAATAGAATGCTCTGGATGATGATACAACTGAACCAGTGATTCTCCCGTTCCTATCAACCTCTATCCTGTTCACCGCATAAAAATAGATAAATGATGCGATGAATACAATAATGGCGTATTCATAGTATTGTGTTTTTGGAATAAACCCGTAATAAATTCCAAGTATTACTGCAATTATTATCAGAGGAATTACCGCTAAATTGAGACCTGTAGAACCTGAAAAAAATATATTGAAATAGGAAAGAACCAGGGAAATAAGAAGAAATAAGAGGAAATATTCCGGGTACATTACAGATGGTAAAATATTTGAACTCAAAACCCCCAGAAATGAGATGAAAAATATGTATGAAAAGGCACCAGTTAGATTCTGATATGAACGAAGGGAAATAATTTCCGGTTCAGTATCCTTTTCAATAAGCTCAGGCAAAAAGCTTCCTGTAAAAATTCCAATTGTCTCTACTAATATGATGATGATGTCATAGAAAAATGAGATGGCTGGATGGATGATAAATTGAGATAATTCTTTATTAAATGTTAGTCCAGAATAATTTAAAATTCCACCGTTAATAAGAAAATTCACAACAATACTGAGGGTCAGGCTTGAGACGAAATCCAGCCTTGATGTAACCATTGATATGAGTATTCCAATGGAAAAACCAAGGATAACATCAATTAAGATTCTTGTGAAAATGTCAGAACCTGCAAAAGGCTGTAACAAAAACTGCGCAGTGAACAAAATCGCCCCGAATATCATGATTGTAAGGCCCCTTCTGTTCACTATGAAATACACATCTGTCATGATTGCCTTTTCTTATAACGGTTATTAAAAATGCTCAACAGAAACATTTATATACTATTAATCTCACTCTGTCTGTACAACTATATTGCTTCCTTCCTTTTCACATCTATAAATTTTCAGGTTGCCGCAGACTGCATAGTCCCCCATGGATTCAGGTATGGGATTGTGTATAACTTTTCCGTCTGTTAAAGAGAAGCGGATGTTATGTGAAATGCATGTAATTGAATTGTCACCATGATTTCTAGCCAGAAAGAGTGGCCCACCCCTGTGAGGACATTTAGATTCACAAGCGAAGAAATCATCATTAACTTTGAAAATTGTTATATCCATATTTTCTGATTTTATTCGTTTTCTGTTATGTTTGTCAAAACCTTGATCCACAGTTACCAATTTCATTCTTTAAAATGTATGAAAAAATAATAAATATTGTGATCATATTTTAACCATACTGTCTTCCTTCTTATCCTCTTTTTTAATATATTTCCAGTCTGTTTTGACCGAAACTTTTCCTCTTTTTTTGTGTATATAATTTATTGCTGAAAGTGCTGCAACTGCTCCCTGGCCTGCCGATATTATGGCCTGTTTGTATGGCATTTCAGTCACATCACCTGCTGCAAATACTCCAGGTCTGCTTGTTGCCCCTTTCATATCAATTATTACTTCACCTTCTTTGTTCATGTCAACAAAATTCTTCAGCATCCCTGTTTTAGCCACGTAACCCATCTCAACAAATACGGCCCTTGTCTGGATTTCCTCTTCCTTACCAGCCTTCTTAATTATGATTGAACTAACAGATTTATCCCCCTTTATTTCTTGGACTGTTGAATCCAAAATGAATTTAACATTCTGTAGCGATTTTACCTCATTAACCATGTCCTCTGTTCCTGATATTTTCTGACCTTTGTTTATCACAGTTACATTAGACGCAACTGTGGAGAGATAAAGTGCAGCTTGTAGTGCATGATCACCTACTCCTGCAACAACAACATCCTTGCCGCGATAAAGTGGACCATCACATATTGAACAGTAAGATACACCCCGTCCCTTGAATTTCTCTTCTCCAGGTACTCCAAGGTCCCTCGGTGTTTTACCAAATGCCAGAACAAGACTCTCACAAACATAGGTGTCAGAGTATCCCTTAACATGAAAACGCCCATCTTTTTCACTTACCTCACTCACCTCATCGTAAAAGAACTCTGTTCCATACATTGAAGCCTGTTCCTGGAATTTTGAGGCAAGGTCAAATCCTGATATACTCTTAAATCCCGGATAATTTTGTATTTCATCTGTAAGAAGCCCCTGGCCCCCTATGTCTTTTGTAATAACTGCGGTTTTCATCCCCTGTCTTGAGGAATATATTGCAGCGGAGAGGCCTGCAAAGGCCCCTCCTATTATTATAATGTCGTATTCTTTCATACTTATCAGTTTAGCAATTTTTTGAGTTTGGCTTCAAGCATTGGCTTTGGTACTGCTCCTATACTTATGTCTGCAAGTTTTCCATTCTTAAACATCATTACTGTTGGAATGCTTGTTATGTTCAGTTCTGAGCTTACATTCGGGTTTTCATCTACATTCACCTTTCCAAATGTAATTTTTCCTGCGTATTCCTTTGAAAGCTCATCTATTATTGGTGAGAGGAATCTGCAGGGAGCGCACCACGCAGCCCAGAAATCCACAACCAATACCTTCTCTCTCTTAACAGCGTCCATAAAATTTCCATCGGTCAATTCCATAGGTTCCATATATTTCACCTCTTTTTTCTTAGAATCCTGAAGCAAATTCTGAACCATCTTTCTTCTTATCTGGTCTAGTTCATTATCTTCATTAGATTCCATATTACAGTATTGCAACAGGGTTTAAGTATATTTTGGTTTTGCCAAAATCATGCAAAACTTAAAATTCCCATTTAATATAAGGAATTGTGAGATTACAACCTAAAATGGAGTCTGAAATTGCATGTTGTGCAGATCTTCTGTCTTTTCTTTATGAATTGAACATAACAGATATACAGGTATTTTATTCTCTGGACCAGGGTGTCTGGAAAACTAAGGAATCCATATGCAACACATTAAAAAAGGATCAAAGTACTGTGAATCGTTCACTTCAGAAGCTTGTTTCCAGAAATCTGGTATTGAGGGATGTTAGACAGTTGAAGGATGGAGGTTACCTTTATGTATATTCGTTGCAAACCACAGAGAGGATAATGAGTGAAACAAACAACAGAATAAACAATCTATATGAGAAAATGTTATCACTGTCTGCATCTTTGAAAAAAGAACTAGAGGTGAAGTTTTCTGGTATCGAAGAAAAATGAAGAAGATTTTAAAAAACTATGTTCTGAAATAGTAAACTGCAGTAAATGTGAAAGACTGAAGAATTTCAGAGAAACAGTTTTCCAGAGCAGGGAGAAAAATTATGGGTACAAATTCTGGCGAAAACCAGTCTGCGGATATGGAGATATAAACGGTCAGATTGCAATTGTGGGACTTGCTCCCGCAGCCCTTGGAGCTAACAGAACAGGAAGGGTATTTACCGGTGATAAAAGCTCGGATTTTCTTGTTTCTTCACTTTATGAAGTGGGAATTGCAAACAGAGAGAAATCTGAGATGATGGAGGATGGACTTGAATACAGGAATGCGTTCATAACACTGGCAGTACGTTGTGTCCCACCCGAAAATATACCAGAAAAGAATGAAATAGAAAATTGTTTGCCATACCTCATAAGTGAGTTAGAGATGATGAAGAATCTAAAGGTTATAGTGTGCCTTGGAAGAGTTGCTTTCAATACGGTAATGAAAAGCCTGAATTGCAGAGAGAGAAAAGAGTTTAAAAATGGAGAATTTATTGATATTGAAAAATATAAAATTTTAACTCTTTTCCATCCCAGCCCGAGGAATGTAAATACCGGAAAAATTAAAAAGGAAGATTATGTGAAAGCATTCAGAAAGGCCATTGAATTCTGCAATTCTTAAATTAAAGGAATGGGAGATATCTCTTAATCTCCCACTCTGTTACATGAGAACGGAAAGCGTCCCACTCTCTCTGCTTCACTGTCAGGAAGTTTTCATATACATGATCTCCCAGTATTTCTTTCATGAGTTTTGAATTTCTCATGTGATGGAGAGCCTCCCCAAGGCTTTCTGGAAGATAGCCTATTCCCGCCTTAATCCTCTCCTCCTTGGTCATGCTGAAAATATCACGTTCAATGGGTGGAGGTAGTTCCAGTTTTCTTTTTATACCATCCATTCCCATTCCAAGTACTGTTGCAAACTGAAGATATGGATTTCCTGCGGAATCTGGACACCTCAGTTCTATCCTCTTCTTCATTCCTGTGCCTGCCGGAACCCTGACAAGTGCAGATCTGTTTTTGTTTGCCCATGAAATATATACGGGTGCCTCATAACCTGGAATGAGCCTCTTGTATGAATTTACCCATGAGGCAAGTATTGCAGTACCGCTGTTTATGTTTTCAAGTATACCAGCTGTGTACATTCTTGCATAACTGCTTAAACCGCTTGAATCCCCTGAATTTTCATCATAGAAAAGATTTTTCTTCTTTCCATCCTTTGTATCTTCCATTATACTCTGATGTATGTGCATACCTGATCCATTTACACCATTAACAGGCTTTGGCATGAATGATGCATACAGGTTGTTATTTTCCGCTATATTCTTGATGAGACTTTTTAGTGTAATTATTCTGTCTGCCATTGTTAGGGCGCTTGCATATCTTAGATCAACTTCCTGCTGACCAAAGGCCACTTCATGATGAGCAGCTTCTGGTTCATAACCCATTAATCTCAACTGTGTTAGTATCTCCTGTCTTATCTTTGCTGCGCTGTCATTAGGGGTGTGATCAAAATATCCATTGAAATCAGATGGATTGTTTGTAGGATTGCCCTTTTCGTCCTTATGAAATATGAAAAATTCGAATTCCGGCCCTACATAAAATTCTTTATTTTCCTTGTGTATCTGTTCAAGGTTTCTCTGCAGCACATATCTGGGGTCTCCTGTGAATCTTGAACCATCAGGATTGTAAATATTGCAGATATATCTTGCAGCGTTTCCCCCCTGGGAGAAAGGATATACAGAATATGTTTCAAGATCTGGAATTGCCCTCATATCTGATTCTTCAATCTGGGCATAACCAGCTACTGAACTTCCATCGAAAACTACTCCCTCCGAAAGTGCATCTTCAAATCTGTTCTTTGGTATTGTCAATGTTTTTACAATACCCTGGATATCCGTGAACTGAAGATGCAAAAAATCTATCTGTTCTTTTCTAAGCCTCTCTAGGGAGATTTGAATTTTATCTTCCATAAAAAATGTATAGTTTATGACCATAAAGTTTTTTCTACTTTGCCAGCATACAATATGAAATGATTGACTTTCTAGAAGAGAAGAGAATTGATTTCAACTATTACTATAAGTACAGGGATCTATATCCACTTATGAGAAATGCTGGAAAGGCTGTTTATCAGGTAATAAAGGATCTTTACGTAGGAGGAAGAAACATTCTGATCATTTGTGGTAAAGGTCATAACGGAGGAGACGGTATTGTAGCTGGAACCTTTCTAAGTGGGGAAAACAGAGTTACAATTCTTCTTTACACAAAGGAAAATGGTGTTGTTGATTCGATGATACAGAGAGCAATGGGCGAGATGAAAAACGCCTCAATAATAAAGAATCCATCGGTAGAAACTGTTAACAGTTATCTTAAAAACTGTGATCTTGTGGTGGATGCACTTTTTGGAATTGGTGTAAAGGGAGATATCAGAGAACCATTTGCCTCAATAATTGATTTAATCAATAAATCAGGAAAAACAGTTATATCTGTGGATGTACCCTCAGGACTTGGAAGCAATAAGCAGGTGAGGCCAAAGATAACCATAACATTTACTGATATCAAGGAAGGCATGGATGATAAGAATTCTGGTGAAATAATAGTAAGAGATATAGGTATAGACAGGCAGTTAATAGAAAATACAGGTCCAGGGGATATGATATATTTCCCTAAGCTTGTAAAGGGAGGACATAAGGGGGAAAATGGAATAGCTGGAGTGGTTGCCGGATGGGAAAGAACCGGAGCTGGAATAATTTCCAGCATATCTGCTGCAAAGGCACTCCCTGATCTTGTTTATTCTATTGTTCCGGAAAAAAGTTATGATATCTTCTGTCAGCACATAATTGATCACATAGTGGTAAAAGATGATCCGGAAATTACTGACAAGGTCATTGAAAAATGTAAATCTTTGGTTGTTGGTCCAGGGTTAGGTACGGGACAAAGACAAAAGGAATTATTCTACAAGCTTGTTGATAGCGGAAAATCTCTGGTAGTTGATGCAGATGCAATTCATATACTGAAGGAGGACCTTACAAGAATAAATGAAAAGATAATCATAACACCACATGGAGGAGAATTCAGATACCTTACAGGAATGGAGCCCACTGCTGAAAATGCAAAAACTTTTGCCCTTCAATATGGATGCACCGTTTTGCTAAAAGGGAAAGAAGACATCATAACTGATGGAAAAAAGATGCTGAAGAGTCCGGGAGGTTCAGATAGGATGGCCATGGGAGGGACCGGTGATATGCTAGCAGGTTTTGTGGCTGGTCTTATTTCAAGGGGTATGTCTAATTTCCATTCAGCAGCTCTTGCATCCTTTTTGTTGAAGAGGCTGGGAGAGGATATGGAGAAATTCAAGGCTCATTTTTACTCAACTTCTGACATGTTGCATGAACTGGACAATGTTCTTTACAGGTATTATAATCTAATAGAGGAAGTTTCAAAGGTGTAATTTCGTGCAGGGTGAATTCACCGGTATATACGAAAGCCTTGAAAATTCATTTATTCAAAATGAGAGTTACACTGCATTCTCCTATCTTGGAAGAAAATTCAGCTATTCAGACTTGAGAAGACTTGTAAGGAATTTTTCATTGAATATTCCAAGAATATACTCCATAAACAAGGGTGACAGAATTCTTATCATCCTTCCCCCATCTTTACAAAAAGAAATTGCCTTTCTATCTTGCTTCAGAGGAGGGTACGTTCCAGCTTCTGTTCCTTATTACATTTCACCTGTTCTTGTTTCTAAACTCCTTGATTCAGGTCTATTTTCAGGTCTTATTACGTATCCTAAAATGTTTGAACTGGTTAGTGACAAAACAGGTGGAATTTTTTCAATCATTGCTGATGAAACTGAATTTTCATTTTCAGGAAAATTTGAAAATGAGCTTTTTGGAAAGAGCGGAAAATATAAAAAAGGAAACTTTGAGGAGCTATGCGAAAATGATATTGATAGGGAATGGGAGGACATAGATCCATATTCAGATTGGGCGCTTTCATCTGTAAAATGGAAAAATGATGGCAGCTTCAAACTTTTAAATTACAATGCAAAAACATTCATGCATGGTATTTCAAAAATTGGAGAGTTCCTCCCTGATGTAAAAAATGGAAGTTACATTCAGATGTGGGACAGCTGGAATCCTCCATCTATTCTCATGAATTGCGTACTTCCAATTTTGAGAGGGCAGAATATTTTACCAGTGACCAAATTTTCAGAATCCTGGATAGTCAAGAATATTAATGACATATCATCTGAAACCGGTGGAATTTTGAGTTTAAATAGAGATAATCTTCATATTGTTAATAATATAATTAAAAAAATTTTCTCAAATATCAGAATTTTTCTTGT
Source organism: Caldiplasma sukawensis (assembly GCF_052315375.1). Lineage (NCBI taxonomy): Archaea > Methanobacteriati > Thermoplasmatota > Thermoplasmata > Thermoplasmatales > Cuniculiplasmataceae > Caldiplasma > Caldiplasma sukawensis. The sequence goes on along the minus strand of NZ_JBLSDG010000004.1, from coordinate 40,246 downwards.
TGATGGTTACCTTAATCAGAAAGATATTGAATTTTCAGGAAAAAGGAAAAATGCATTTTTCTCATATATTGATGATGTAAGGTTCATAGTTCCACCATATTTCTCGCAGACATTGAATGAAAAAAACAGATTTAGTATAGAGGATGAAATATTAATAGATAATGATTTAGAAATCAAAATGGCAAGTTCACTAAGCGGGAGAGAGGATTTCAAAACCAGAGCTGCTTACGAGGACACCGGTCTAATTTTAAATGATGGGAAACTTTTAATAAAAAATAGTAGTGATGAAGAACATATAATTTATGGAAGGGCAATACCTGTTAATTATTTTATCAATTATATGAAGGAAAAATACAATCTTGAAATCCTCTTAGACAATAAAGATGAAAAGGGTATAAAATTAAAAATACAAGGAAAGTGGAATAAAAATTTTGTTTTAGATGAGATGAAAAAATTCTGCTTTGAATCCTATTTTACTTATTATTAGATTCGGTGAGTTTTCTTAGTCTTTCTGCAAGATCAATAAGTTCCTTTGATTTTTCAACAACTTTCCTGGAGCCACTGCTTTTAATATCTTCAAGATACATAATCAGGGATTTTATCTCCTCAATGGCTTCCTCAGTACTCCTTGGTGCTCCTGAAAAAAGGCCTCTCCTGTTGAATATACCGAAGAGATCTTCCCTTCCCTCCTTTCTTTTGTATTTGCCGTTTTCAGTCTTTTCGATAAGACCTTCCTCAACCATCTTTTCAAGCATTGGATATACTGATCCTGGGGATGGCCTCCACATTCCTGCGGTGACACCCTCAATAGAATCGATTATCTCTGCACCATTCTTTTCTCCGGATCTCAGTGTAATGAGAATCATTTCCCTGAGACCTCTTCTTCCACCAAAATTTATTCCCATCATAATCGGTTATTCGATATCGATATATAAATTTTGTTTTCCGTAATGATTAATATTAAATGTTGATAAATCAGGAAAATAAGAAATAGATAGGATATATTACAAAAAAATGAATGATCAGATATACATCGGGGTTCTTGGCGGAGCAAATCCCACCGATGAATACAAAAAAATTGCGTATGAAGTTGGAAAAGAGCTTGCTCAGAGAAATGCTGTGGTCATTTGCGGAGGCTTGACTGGTGTCATGGAGGAGGTTTCCAGAGGTGTTTATGATAATCATGGTGTGGTAATAGGGATTCTCCCAGGATATACCCGGGAGAATGCAAATAAATACCTTACTTATTCCATTACAACAGGCATAGGATATGCAAGAAATTTCATGATAATCAGGGCTGCAAATGCACTTATTGCAATAGATGGCGCGAATGGCACAATTTCAGAGGAAGCTTTTGCAATAAGCGAGGGCAAAGATGTAATAAGCTTGGGCAGTCATCAGTTGAAAAAGATGAAATCACATGAGGGTGAGTTCATAATCGCAAACAATCCCAGGGATGCTGTTGATAAGGCAATAAAATCAGGCAAGAAATATATTGAAAATGTTAAAAACTTCAGCTTTCAATACGAGTCTTAAAATTATCAATAAATTTGTAATCATTTATTACATCAAATTCAATTATGTATTATGATAATTAAAGAGAAGTCAAATATTCACATGTATATTCTTGGATTTAAGTGGAATGGAAAAGAATCAACATTAAGTGAAATGACAAAAGAGATTAAAAATAAACTTGATCTAAATCATCTTAATCTTTATAGGTCAATGAGAACGGATATTGATTATATAATATGGGCCTCTGCATATTCATCAGAACCATTTTTTACATTGATTGCTGAAATGAGAAAACTTAATGAATTCTCAGGAATCTACTCTTATTTTTCAATATATGAGAAATCACCATACATTAAAAGGGAAACTCCAGTGGAAAAACAGATAAATGAAAGTACAAAGAAATATTTTATAGCCTATCCAATGAGCAAGAGTACAGAATGGTATTTGCTTGATTATGACGTCCGTAAAAAGATAATGAAGGAACATATAAGCATGGCCATGTCTGATCCAAATAATAATGGGATACTCTCATACACCACATACAGCTTTGGAATTGGAGACCAGGAATTTGTAGTAATGTATGAGGCAGATGACCTTGAAAAATGGATGAAAGTAACTGAAAAATTGAGGGAGTCCGTGTCAAGAAGGTGGATTGTAAAGGAAACACCAATATTGGTTGGTCTGAGATTATGAAATATATGTATCTGATTAGATATTCAGAGATAGGATTGAAGGGTAAGAAAACCAGGGCCCAGATGGAATCGAAATTAATAAAAAATATTAGACTTGCACTAACCAAATATGGAATAAACTGGGAATTTGTAAAAGAAAGAGGAAGGATTTACCTTAATACTGATTATGAAGTTGAAGATATACTCAAAACTATAATGGGTATAAAATCATTCTCACGGGTTCACAGTTTTAATTTCACAAATACTGAAGAAATATCAAATGAGGCTGAAAAATTTTTCTCAGGAAGAGTAAAAGGGAAAGTGTTTGGTGTATACACAAAAAGACACGGTGATCATGAATTCTCATCAATTGAACTGGATAAAATGATAGGGGATAGACTTTTCAAATATTCCAAAGGCGTTGATCTAAAGAACCCAGAGGTGAGAGTAGAGATAGAAATAAGGGGAAATGTTGCATATTTCTTTGAGAACAGAATTTCCGGCCCGGGAGGTCTTCCTTTAGGGACAGAGGGGAAATACATTGCACTTGTTTCAGGTGGAATAGATTCTCCTGTTGCAGTTTGGATGATGGCAAGGAGAGGGTCCCCGGTTGATCTAATATTCTGTTCTTTGTCTCCGCCGTATGATGTAAAAAATTTCCTGGAAGTCTCTGAAAAGCTTATTGAGAAATGGTTTCATGGATATGATCCTACCATTTACATAATAGATCTTTCAAGATTGATTGAAGATTTTGTTTTTAAAGGAAAACTGAAATATGGAAATGTAAGCTTTAAAAAACTTCTCTATAACATTGGAGAGAGAATAGCAAAAAAATCAGATGCTTACGGGATAATAACAGGAGAGTCTTCAGGACAGGTTTCGTCGCAGACACCTGAAAATATATTTCAACTGAGTAAGGGAATGAATTATCCTGTTATAAGACCATTAATAGGATTTGATAAGGATGAAATTATTGATCTTTCAAGAAAAATTGAAACATATAATGAAAATGATCTTGGAGAATTCTGCGCATTGTTTTCGGAAAGGCCAATAACAAAGATTAAGGATGAGGAACTGAAACAGGATCTTCTGATTCTTGATGGATATATAATCGAAGAAAATGAAATAACCATTCTTAAAGGAAAGGAAATTAAGAATTATCTAAAAAATATTAAAATCAAAAATGATAAAGAAATAAAAGTAAATGAGGGGAGTTTAATCATTGACCTCAGGGATCCGCTTTCGTTTAAAGACTGGCATATTGATAATGCAATCAACTTATCTCCTCTGAATTTTAATAAGATTCTTGAAGTATCAAGAAATGCAAAAAAAGTTTATCTGTATTGCAAAAATGGATTGCAGAGTGCGTATATAGCAGGAAAATTGAATTCGATGGGAATAGCTGCATCTTATTTATCATTGGACAAAATAAATAAAAAAATAATTTCAAAATGAGATAAAAATATATGTTTTATATCTAATATTTTAAAGTTCTAATTTTCCCGAATTATTTTACAGTAATACTGTTGTCTGTATATATTGTTGCTCCATTGTATGTCAATGTTATGGATGTTACTTGTGAATTAGACTGGAACTCGAACACTGAGCCTGCGTTGAAATAAGAGGGATTATTATTAGGAGTTAAAGTAGATAAAGTAGAAGTTGATGAACTTTGGCTGGCAAGAGTTCCAACCGAGGCACCATTTACACTAATTCCAATTGATGATGCTGATAGATTGAGCGTCGAAGCACTTACATTTATCCAAATGTAATATGGAGAAGAGCCAGAGGGACTTAGTTCACTGACACTTACGCTTGGGGTTTCAACCGTATTACCCACACCATGTGTAAATCCTCCAAGTATGGTCACAAGAGTTGCAGCTAATACCACCGTTATTGCAATCAGTAGAATTGTTGCTATAATTGGTGATACCGCCTTTTCTTTTTTATCGAAAACTGGTTTCATAATTTCACCTTAAATATGAATAATTATTAACATAAATATTTTTTGATTATGCAATCTTAAAAATTTAATAAAAAGTAAACAGAACATTTAAATATGATAAACTAAATTAATTTCTCAATAATATAAATTTTTACCAATGGTTAAATAAATCAGTCAGATCAAAACAATTTCTTTAATCGAATAATAGCACTTGATGAATATTTGAAAAAAATTAATAAAAAGTATTTCTGAATATTTTATAAATATGTGACGAGATATTCTTAACTATTAAGTGGATTATAGTTATATAATTATTTGAAAAACATAAATATTATAAGGAAAATAATATAGGGGAATAATGTTTTTAGGCATACCTACAAGTGAAACACAGATAATCCAATTGATAAAGGGTTTCAAGATTCAATTCTACATATTTTTATTATTTACATTCATACTTCTTGCAATCAGAGTAATAAGATCAAAACTAGGAATATCATATTCAAGGAAAATTTTGATATACCCTATGATCTATCTAATCCTGACCCTTTATTCTTCAATAGATGAAACTTTCTTTCTCTTTGAAATTGCAATGATTATTTACTTAATTGGATACATAATTGGATTCGTTGTTGGTGATCTGGCAAACTTCAAAGAAAAGAAGGGGAGGGTAGTGGTGGAAACCTCCGTGATCATTTCATCATTATGGTCCATCCTTTTCCTCATAAAGTGGTATTTCTTTCTTTATTACACGATCACTTCAGTTTTGATCTTTGTTGTTAGTGACATAATTGTAACATATCTATTCACATTGCTTGCAGGCGTTCTATTAGGTCAGGCCACAGGTATCATTTTCAAGCACTGGAGATATCCCTCAACTTTCTAAATTTTCTTTTAAATTGTTTGTTTTGAATCGTAATGTATATCCAAATGACCATGTCTCATCAGGCTTTAGAATTTTCAAACCCATTCTGTTATTGAAAGAATTTACCTCCCCTGCCATAGGTTCAACAGCAACAGACCTGTTCTCACAATACTCACCATTGTAAATTTGAATATAGCTGGAGCTGAAAGGTTCCATCTCCACATTAAAATTATTGCCTTCAATATTCAATTTACCTGAATACTTGAATGTGTCATCAAAATTTCCCCCTGATCTTATAATTCTTTTGCTCTCAATGTAATTTCCAGAAGGAAAGTATTTTCTTTCCTTGACTGACCTGAGAGGTTTTTTCTCAAAAATCACTGCCCACTTTTCTCCCGTTAGAAAATAAGGATGAAAACCTGGTGAAAGGGGAGAATCAAGTTTCCCATTGTTTCTGAAATGTGCTATCTCAGTGAGAATCCCGTCAGAAACGCTTATTTCCATTTCTACAGAAACATTAAATGGATAGGAATCCCTGAAAAGATTCATTTCCATTTTTACAGAATTTTCACTCTTTTCCTTTATTTCAAAATCTGAGTCCTTAGCGAAACCATGTATTGAATGGCCTTCTGAATTTTTCTCAAAATGGTAAGTTTTTCCTTCAAAGGTGTATGTTCCATTTTCAATTCTGTTTGCATAAGGACACAGGAATGCTATACCTCCATGTGTCTGGTGACCGTCACTGGATTCCTTTATAATTTCCTTATCTGAAATATTAAGGGATTTTATGTATGCGCCATGGGTATCAATTTCACATGTTGTTTCATCATATTTTATTAAAAGATTCATGGGATCAGTCCTGGAAAAATCTTATAACCTTTGCGTCAGCATACTTTTCCCTTATGAGTTCATGAATTGGCATTCCTTTCTCCATTGCCTCCTCGCATATCTTCACAGTCTCCTCTATGGTGAGTTCTATCTTATGTCCGTCTCGCTTTGTTATCACAGCATATCCAAGATCTGCACAATCAATTCCCATTATTTACAACCTCTATTATGAGTCTGAGACCTCTGACGCCCTTGACTACCACCGTATCACCAACCTTTATATTTTCATCAGAAGGTCTGATTGCAGTCCAGTACTGACCGTCAACCCTTACTGAAAGCATTGTTCCGTTGTCACTCACTATGGTTCCAGTTTTTCCTATGAGACTGTTTATTCCAGTCACACCTTTTCTTCCCCTTGGATACCATAGATAAAGCCTGTAAAACCACGCTCCAAAGAAAAAGAAAACTATTGCAAATAGGATCAGTGAAAGATAGTATAGAGTGTTGGATATCATATATGGTTATTCAATTCTCTTTAAATTATATTTCTTTTTACTGATCATTGCCTGGGCACCACCCATCATAGCTAGTATAAAACCTGCTATGTAACCGCCGTATCCAGATGGCAATGATAATACGGATGCAATAAGTGCAAGAAAACCAAAAAATTTCATTCTCCCTGCTATTGAGTAATATTTCTCTTTACTTATTACACTAATGCCATTATCATTTCTCTCAAGAATTTTTCCATTTTTGAATATGAGAATTGCAGAGAGTATCTCAATAATACCCATCAACAATCCGGAAAATACTATGAGTATTGTATTCAGAATGTCAGAATACAAGCCTTCAATTCCGGTTTCCACAAAAATATATATGGCAACCCCAAGGGTTACAAGACCACCCAATAGAATTGTAAGTCCTGCATCCCTGTCATATGCGAAAATTGTTCCCAGTTTCCTTTCAGCACCAAGTATTGCTTCTGCACTCTTTCCTCCTTTACCTGAGGTCGCCATTTTCTCCCCCACTGCTCCATTTTCCAGTTATATTCTTGAAGGTATCGATGTCATTTATATTCAGCACTCTGGAAGAGCTGTAATTGAAATTCTTGTAGTAGTCAGATGTGACCATTTCAGGATTCTGAAAAAATATGCTCACTCCGCAAAACATATTATCGCTTAGTATGTTTGTTATTCCGTTGTAGAAATTAAAGCTTTTTTCAATAAAATCCTTTGGGACCTCAGGGTCTGCAAAATATATGTCAGAGCTTAAAACCATTATGGGATACTTCCCAATTTTCTCAAGAGCTTTTGCAAGGTCCACAGAATAGCCTGAACCTTCAGTTCTTATTATGTGATATTTATCCTTGAAAACCTTTTCAGTCTTTAAAGTGAATGGACTTGTGGCAATGTATATGCGATCAGCATATTCTCTCAAAAGCCTTATGTTTCTCTCTATGAGCATTTCCCCGTGAGCCATTAACAGGCCCTTGTCGCTGATACCCATTCGTGTGCCTTTTCCTCCAGCCATTATAAGAACTGGAAAAACCGGTTTAACATCATTTTCTGCCATAGGTGAACATCCATGTTAATTTCTTTACTTTTGTCTCCTCACAAATTGCCCTTATCTCTTCCCTGGTGAGTTTTTCCCTGTTTTCAAGTGGCCTTACAATTGAATATAATGTGAGTACATAATGGTGAGTTGAGCTTCCTGGAGGGCATGGTCCACCATACCCATACTTTCCAAAATCATTCTTCAGCTGGTACCAGCCTTCTGAAGTTCTTTCCTCCTTAGAGACGTTTTCATGAATTTTACCAAGGGAAGGGGTTATATTTGTGATGACCCAGTGGTTGAAATTTCCCTTAGGTGCATCAGGATCATCAAGGAATATCACAATCTCTTTTCCCGATGTTGGAGGTTCCTTCCAGGTAATTTCAGGAGAGATATTCTCACCCTTGCAGGTATATCTGTCTGGAATCATCTGACCATATTTAAGGCCTGCAATGGAAACTTCAAAACTCATAACACTTTATTGTAATTGAATTAATATTTTTTTACTATATGGAAGGTTCAGATATTTTTGTGGAATTTTTTATGAAAGATGGAATCATTAGGAAAAACCACACTGTGCATATGAAGGTTGAGGCTGAAATTATGTACCAGAAAATACTTGCCTGAGATTGAAAGAATTGAAGAAGACCTAGCCCAACAACTGTACCTGCCACCCTTCCAGAACTTGTTATGAATGAATACTTTCCCACATAATCTCCTCTTGAATCCTGGGGAGATATTTCCATTAAAATTGTCTGTGTTGTTGGGGAGGCAAAATCCTCACCCAGTGTAAAAATTCCCATGATGATAAGGAAGGAGAAAAAACCTGTAAAAGCTGTAAGAAGCAGAAAAGCTAAGGCATATACAAATGTTCCAAATGCCCTCCAATGCATTACATTTCCTCTCTTTGACATTATTCTGAAAACAGGAATCTGGAGAAGAACCACAAGAAGTCCATTCAGACCATAGATGAATCCAAGGGAAATTACAGAGGTGTTCTGAAGATGGAATAGATAAAGTGTAAACGCCGGACCCGTTTGACGTAGATCAAAACCGAAAAGTATTCCTGCCAATGTGAAGGCAACCATGAAAGGATTTTTAAAATAACCTGATTTTTCGATTAATCCAGTTTTTTTTATTTTTCTGTACTCTTTTCTAGTGAATTTTTTTCCTGAGTATGTTTCTCCAACCAGTAAATGCATCATTATTGCCTCAACTATAAGTGTGGCTCCAGCCAGAAAGAAAATCCATTGAAATCCGAATACTGATAGAAATGCCCCGATTACAGGTCCTGCTGCAGCTCCAGCATTTGCAAAAACCCTAACATATGTGTATGCCTGAAGCCTCTGGGAGCTGTCTGTGAGATCTGCAACAGAGGATTGAATAGCAGGATACTGCAATGCGGAGATGAACATTGAGGTAAGCCAAAACACTATCATGAGGAGAAGACTCTTACCATATCCTACAGCCCAGAATAGAAGAAAATATGATATTGATGCAAAATATGGAACAACCTCAAGGAAGAATTTTCTGCCAAAACGATCAGACCAAGGGCCTGAAAAATATTGTATTACGGACATAACAGCCGTTGCTGCTGCTGTTATGATTCCTGTCTCAAAAAGAGAAAGTTTGTAATCAAATACAAATATTATGGGGAGAAAGACAAATGTTGATACTCTGCCAACCACCCTTATAAATCTTGTAATGCTTAAATATAAAACCCTTCGGTCCATTTATCATTGTGTATTTCAAGCACAGATAAAAACCCATTTGGTGTTTATTTAAAGAGGACTGCTATGTTTTCCGCTTCATTGAAATCTATTTCTGAAGGTATAACAAAAAAATATGGGGATTGGGGATTTTTCATATTATCAATAAAATTGTACTGCACTCTCTCATCTTCCCAACCCACCCTCTCAAGAAGAAATATCTTTCTGTCGTAGAATGTTTTGTCACTCTCCCTTATGGATGCTTCCTCAATGATTTCCTTGACCTTATGAAAATCAATGTTAACATTGTTATTAAGATCTATCAATACACATACGTGAATACCGCAATCCACGTATTTTCTTATTTTTTTTATGAAACTTGATGGGTGGAAATTTTCACTCCATTCAGGTATGGAGACAGTTGCACCAACTCTATATGGAGAAAGACCAGTTCTACCTGGTACTGCAGTAATTATTGATGAATTCTCCAGAATTTGAATATTCATTCCTCTTTTTTTCAATTCAACCAGAATTGACATATGAGTTGTTGAAAAGAAAGGATCCCCTGAAGAAATGAAGGCAGAATTATCCTTTACAAAGTTCATTTTCTCTGCCATTTCCCTTTCCAGATATTTGACCTTTTTTCCATAAATTGAACTCATCTCTTCAATGAAATTTTCTGGAAAAATTGATGTGTATGTATCAACAAATATATTTTCCACATCTTCCAGTATTTTTTTCTCCCTTAAGGTTAAGGATTCCACTCCTCTTAGTCCACAGCCCATAATATAAAATGTCACTGAAGATCCTCCTGGATCCTCACAAGTTCGTTGAGTTTTGCAAGCCTCTCTCCACCTATGGTTCCGCTTTTTATGTAATCTGATCCGAATGCAACAGACAGATGTGCAATGAAGTTATCTTCCGTCTCCCCTGATCTGTGTGATGTTACAATTTTCATTCCTGCTTTTTTTGCTTCAATCACTGCATCCCATGTATCTGTAAGGGTTCCAATCTGATTCACCTTTATGAGGGCCCCATTGGTAGCATTTTTTTCAATCCCCATCCTTATTCTTTTAACATTGGTTGTGTAAAGATCGTCCCCAACAATTATTGTATTCTTACCACATTTTTTAAGTATCTCTGCAAAACCTTCGAAATCACTGTCCATCATTGGATCTTCCATAACCTTCAAGGAAAATTCCTTTTGAAGTGATATCATGTAATCTATCTGTTCATCCCTTGTGAGTGATTTTTCCCTGTATTTGTATTTCCCATTATCATAATAGGATGTGGATGCCGCATCTATTCCAATATAGGTTTTCACCTTTTTCTCCTTCCCTACCTCCTTTGCTGCCTCGGAGGCTATTTCCAGAGCTTTTTCATCATCAAGTGAAAGGACCCATGCCCTTTCATCTCCCACTCCAATGCTAACATTTTTGAATATGTCAGAGGCCATCCTGCCTATTTTTTTATGAATTAGTGCGTTTATCTCTATTGCCTCAAGAAAATTCTCTGCATCGTTTGTCACAAGAATTTCCTGAATTGTTGTGCCGTTGATTGCATGTTTTCCTCCTCCGATAACATTTCCAAGAGGCTTCGGGCATTTCATCCTGAAATTTCCACCTGCATATCTATAAAGTGGAAGATCACTGTATGATGCAATAGCCTTTGCAAGAGCAACAGAAAGTGCTGTGGAAAGATTTCCTCCCATTTCACTAAAATTTTCTGTACCATCTATTTCATGAAGTAAGGCATCAAATCCTGACTGATCCATGGCGCTAAAACCACGTATTGATTCCCTCACGTTTCTGTAAAAAAAATCTAAAGATTGATCAGCCGATCCATTTCTGAATGACTGAACCTCTGTTTCTCCAGTACTTGCCCCAGATGGTGCAGAACATGTTCCGTAATGGCCTGAGTTAAGATAAATTGTTGCCTCCACTGTTCTGTTTCCTCTGGAATCCAGTATGACCCTTACCTCTGAATCCTCTATATATAGATCTGTTTGCATACCCTTACATGTTATCAATTGTTATAATTCTTCCTTAAGATTGCTGGCATATCTTTTGCAGAATGATCTGTAATTCTCCTTGTAGTCTGACCAGAGTTTCTTGTATTCCTCGTTTACATCCTTAATTTCCTTTGCCGGAACACCAACAGCAATCTTTTCCCTGTCTATTTTCTGCCTGTTTTTAACAAGGGCATGCTCTCCGATAACTGCCCATTCTCCAACCTCTGCATAATCCGTTACTGTGGAGTGCATCCCAATCACAGCATAATCATGAATAGTAGCAGTGTGTATTACACATGAGTGCCCAAGTGTAACAAATTTCCCTATTCTTGTTTCTTTTCCAGGTCTTGCATGTATCACAACATTATCCTCAACTGCTGTACCTGTTTCTATTACAATTTTTCCATAGTCACCTCTTATTGATGCACCAGGGCCAACCCAAACCTCTCCTATTAGTGTTACATCACCTATTATTGTTGCTGTTTCTGAAATATAAGATTCCTTAGAAATGGAGGGCGTTCTTCCCTCAAAACTGTAAACTGGCATTTTTCCCCATATTTTCATGCTTAATCTGATTTACTATTGATTTAATTTCATTTATATTGGGGTTAAAATTCTTAAGCCCATTCTCCACAACCATTCCTGATACTGCCACTCCAAACTTAATGGCATATATTATGTCATTACTCTCCTTTAAGCCATAATAGAAACCTGATCTGAATGAATCTCCGGCGCCAAGTGTGTCGCCGTTTTCAATTTTTTTAAAAGACTTTATATGAAAATAATTCTCATTTTCTATGAAATAGGCTCCATTTGCACCAGCAGTCATTACTATATTTACCATTGATGAAAGTTGCTTCATGTCCATTTTAAGCTCGTTTAAAATGAATTTTATCTCATTTTCGTTTCCCATGAAAATTGATGTGTTCTTTGAAAAATAATCAAGCCAGTTCCTGTTGTATTTGTAAAAAACTTCTTGAGATGGATCAAATATGCGTTTTTCACTCTCAGTATTTTCAAGTAGGAATCTGTTTAATTCAGGATTTCCAGTACCAAGATGAAGATAATCATAACTTTCCTCCAGTATCCTGTATTTTTCGTATTTCATAGGCCCCTCGGCAAGAAAGTATTTCTGTTCTCTTCCATCATTAATTGCATAGCAAACAGGCCCAAAATCATCATCTGTTACAAGAATACCATCTGTATTTATACCCAACTTCTCTAGAAAATCCATGTATTTGGAATGACTTTTTCCAGACACTATTGAATAGAGTCTGAAGCGCAGACCTAGCTTTGCTGCAACAATTGCAAAATTACCTGCCGTTCCACCAAAATTTTCCTCAACTGAATCTAGAGGAAGTGTAATTGCATCACTAATTTTCTTTGTTCTCATCACAACATCCATGTTTAGGTGACCTGAATAAGCAAGAAATTCCTTCTTCATTTTAAAAGATCAAACTGAGATTTAGTCATAATACTTAATCTTTCAATTGATGGTGTGCCTGAAAGTGGCTCATATATTTCATATTCATATTGGAAATCTTTATGGATTTTATTTTTTGTAATCAGGATATTATCAATATCTACACCGTACGATTCAAAGGCTTCTTTTATCTGAGAGGTCCCTGCCATCAGACATAAAAAATATGAGTTTAAATCTCTTATTCTTGTTTTTCCGAAATCCATTGCTCTTTCGTAGCACTCCTCAAGTTCCTCTTTTTTTATTGAATTATCATATTTAATTAATGCGTATCCTGAATAATTTTTATTTAAAAAATTTAAAAAATTATCAATTTGTTCTTTTTTCAATTTTATTCTGTAAAAATTAAGCTGCACTGGGACCGACCTTTTTAGTCTTTCCCCTGTTTCCTGAGGAGCTCAGTTTGAACATATCCTTTATCCTGTCAATGAGGTTTTGTTTTTCAGGTCCTTTCTCAAGGGCAACCTCCAATACCTCCTCTATGTTTGTCACTGGAATAATCTCTATCTTATCCTTGTGAGCAAGATCAAGTATGATATCATTGTAATTTGATGCTGGGACTATTACCTTCTTCAGACCTGCTTCAATTGCAGCCTCAACCTTTGCAGTTACTCCTCCCACTGGCAATACAGCACCTCTTACACTTAGTGAACCTGTCATGGCAACGTCCTGGTTCACAGGTATATTCTCTATTGCTGATATTACAGCAGTTGCTATTGATACACTTGCACTGTCACCTTCAACACCCTCATATGTTCCTATGAACTGTATGTGTATGTCAAGGTCAGAAAGATCCTTTCCTGAAATCTTTTTGAAAACTGCTGACACATTCTGAACAGCTTCCTTTGCTATATCACCCAGCTTTCCTGTGGCTATAACATTTCCGTGTCCCTTTGTCTGTGAAGGGGTTACTTCTGCCACTATTGGCATCACAATTCCAGTGTACTCTGCCATACCTGTGTTTCCACCCATAACTGCGAGTCCATTAACCGTTCCAACAAGGGCACCCTCTCTATTGTATGTGTTGTAAAGCATTTTGACCTCCAGAGCTCTGTCGGCGATCTGCTGTTCAAGTGGCTTGCTGAACATCTTTGCTCTCTGAACATGGGAAGCTGTTACAACTGAAGCCCTTTCTGATATGGCTATGTCACCGGAAGCCCTTATGAGACCTCCTAGTTCCCTCAATCTAAGGGTTAATTTACCCCTTCTGCCTGCTCTTTTCTGTGCTTCCTTAATTATTTCCAATACTGCTGACTTGTCAAAGTGTGGTATTTTTTTATCCTTTACAACTTCCTGTGCTATGAATTGTATTAGCTTGTGTCTGTTCTCAAGGTTGTCCTCCATTGTGTCATGAACGAATACTTCGTATCCGTACCCCCTTATCCTAGACCTCAAAGCGGGATGCATTCCCTGGATTGCATCCAGATTCCCCGCTGCCACCAGAATGAAGTCGCAGGGAACTGGTTCTGTCTGAACAAGTGCCCCAGCACTCCTCTCACTCTGACCTATTATTGAGAATTTCTTCTCCTGCATTGCTGTCAATAGAGATTGCTGACTCTCTATCCTGAGAAGGTTTATCTCATCTATGAAAAGTACACCTTTGTGTGCCTTGTGAATGTTACCTGCCTCAACCCTGTCATGGGCTGGAGTCTCAAGTCCTCCCGATTGGAAAGGATCATGCCTTACATCGCCAAGAAGGGCACTGGAGTGTGCACCTGTTGAGTCAACAAAAGGAGGTTTGTCATTTGGATTATGTGATACAATGACTTTTGGAACCATTGCCTTTTCCATTCTCATCGCCGGACTGAAGTTCCCAAGCATGTATATCATTGCTGCTGCAAGTATTGCAAGGAATATGATATAGAAGTTCCGTGTAGCTATGGTAATGATAAGACCAATTATAACAAGAGCAAATACAAATGTTAGAAACATCCTGGATTTGTCTCTTTTTTCCTGCTCTGCCCTCACCTGATACTGCTTTACTATTTCCCTTCCTTTTCCTGCGGGAACAGTTTTTATCTTAGGACGATTTGGATCTTCTGGATTATAAAATACTAATATATCTTCAAGTTCTTCCTTTGGCAGAAAATCTACCATAGACTGTGCCAGCATGGATTTTCCAGTTCCAGGCTCTCCTATGAGAAGAACATGCCTCTTCTGGATAGCTGCCTTTTTAACAACCTCCCTTGCCTCTTCCTGACCAATCACTTGGTCAAATAGATTCTTGGGTACGTCAATATCACGGGTTGTTTTAAATGGAAGACTTTCCAGCCACTGTTCTAAATTATCATTATTTTCTTCCACAATGTATGAATGAAAAATAATTATTAAGACTTTGCTTAAATATTTTTTAAATGTTATTATTAAGTTTGATTCACTTTAATGGAAGTCCGCAGTTCGGGCAGAATTTGTTTTCCTTTGTTATTTTAGCACCACATTCAGGGCATTTTGGCTCCTCCATTGGTACCATACTGGAATACTCGTTTTCCACGTTTTTTGGATAGTCACCGCTTGAATTTTGTTTCGTGCCTCCAAGATTTATCATGTTTACATTGGTCTTTGATGCTTTTGCTTTTTCCAGTTCTACCTTCTTTCTGAATTCCTCTTCCTCTTTACTTCTTGTTTCCTGCTGATATTTTAGCTTAGCCGTTTTTGCCCATTCTTCAATTCTTGAAACCACTGGATCTGGATTTTTTATTTCGAATTCCACCACATTTCTGTTTCCGTCCTTCTTGTATTCAATGCTCAGCTTCTTTTTTGTAAAAAGACTCATCTTAGGAACTGCCGATGAAACGTTAAGTATTTCATACATTGGTATTTCAATGTAGATTTTTGAAGGCTCTGCTCTTCTTAATCTTCTCTCACCGATTTTTTCATATAGAATTCTTTTATTTGTAATATGTAGTATCCCATTCTCTATCCTTGCATCATTCTGTACCATAACACTTTTTTCTTCTAGAATCTGGTTTTCGTCAGGATCAAGCACTACTGCCATCAATTCTACAATAACTTTCTTGTATATATATTAGATATGATCCAGCCCCGGTATAACAGTTTAACATTATAATTACCAAATGGATGCTCCAAGGGCAATAGCATTATATATTTCATTTAGATAAGAAATTATGAACAGGAAGAGATCGGCCATTATTTTCTTCATTTTAATATTCCTGGTATCATGGCTTTTGATCTCTTCACTTTCAAATGTACATGTTGAAAATGTAAAAACAACAGGCTCTTCTGGATTAGGAAGTGGAAGTGGTACAGGTTCTTCAACAGGCTCAGGATCGGGTTTAGGCTCATCTTCAAATCCAACCTCAATAGGAGGTCTGAATCTGAATGGGCTTAATCTTTTCAATTTTAATTTTAGTTTTAATTTTAAAGGATTATCAGGAATATTGAATAACATAAAATTTCCAACCATTTCACTCAAGCTTCCAAATTTCAATTTACCAACTATTGGTTCTTCAAGTAAGGGAGGGGGCAGTGGACTCTCTAGCGACATAAGTAATGTTGTTGATCTTATTCATATAAATAAATATATAATAATTTTTGTTTTGATAGTTGTATCCGTCATAATACTGTTATATTCAATAATCTCAAGAAATAAATCAAGAAATGCAAAAAAAAGAAGTCAGGGTCAGGCATTGTTGCAATATCCTGATCCTAACAATCAGATTATTGATGAAAAAGTAGAAATAGTTACAGTAGAAAAACAAGATATAAAAAATGAGAGAAATAACCTCACTCTAAAATCAATTCCATTTAAAGGATGGGGTGGCCCTGAAATTATTGATTTTACAGAAATACCTCATGATCTACCACTTATATGGGATTATGAAACTTCCTTAAAAATAAAAACCCCAGAGGGTACAATATTAAAAAAGTATAGTACTGACAATTGGGAGGAAGTTCCTTCCGATTTTTGCAATATAGGATTGGGCAATAACAGATTTGAAGCAGTATTTGGTGGGAAAAAGGATGAAAGGATAGTAAGAGGGACAAAGTACGAGCATGAAATAAGGGATACTTTACTTGTAAATCTTGACCATAATATAAATGAAGAAATAGTAAACAAAACAGTCAGGGAGATATTAAAAGGAAATGAAGATTCGAAGATTCTTATAGAAATATTTGAGAGGACAGTTTATGGAAAAAAGAAGATTGATAGAATGACATATGAAAAATTCATGCGTAATATAAAAACAGTATTTTCAAATCCAAGAATTCCATTCAGGGAGGATTGAATGGAAGAAAATAAAAGTAAAATAGGTAGAAATCTGTATTCATCATATACTCTTTATACAATATTTGGGGTACTCTTTGTAATAATAGGTTTTTTTTATCAGATTAATGGCCTTATAAATTTATTAATTATTCTTTTTGGAATAATTTTGATAATTCTTGGTGTCAGTGACTATGTAAGGAAAAGAATTTCATTAAATTACGGACTAACCATTAGGAACACATTTGTATATGGAACATTAATATGGTTTTTTTTATTCATAATTTTCACCTTATTTTCGGGAGTTTTTGTTCTACAATTTTTCAATATAAACTCTGGAGATGCTTTCCTTTTCAGTCTTCTAGTTGCTGCTACTATCTCAATATATTATGCTTCAAATCTTGATTTTATGATTTCAGCAAATGAGGATCTTTCCTCTTTCTTGCTTTCCTTCTCGTTCTCATTATTTTTTTTGATAGTGACTGTTCTCTTTCTACGGGTGGATTATGTTTCTTTCCCTGCATTCCTCCTTTTCATATTTCTGATGATAACATCATTTTTCCTGTTGAAGGTGAACGTAAATTCACCAAAATACGTTGAAGAAACAAAATATAAATCAATAACAAATTTTCTCCTATTCTACCGATGGAAAATAGCAGGGGAGATTGCAGTGAGCGCATTCTTATTTGGACTTTATTATCAATCTACCACTCTCCCATTAAGCATTTACATATTGCTAGTTGATATCATAATTATAATAATATTCCTTTTTGAGAATGTTTCAAAACTTGTATCCACTGGATATTCAAAGATCAATGATTACACAATGACAATATTCAACAAATTTACAATTGATAATAAATACACACAGATACCGGACCTTGAAATTTTCAAGAATTCGGTAGAAGAATTTAATTTATATGGAAAGAAAGATAAAATTTTGATATATTTAACTTGGCTGATCAGGAGAAACACAGATGATATTTCTTCAATTATGAAAATTCTATATCCAATTGTTGAGTATGAAAGACCCGTTCAGGAGATTCTTGGATTGAAGACAAACAGAGGAAGGAGGGAAGAGGAAATGGAAAGAAGAATGAATATTCTTAATTCCATATTAAAGCAGATAAAAAATTTAGGAGATGAAAAAGATGAGTGATAAACTTGAAAGCACGATTGAACAGAACTATGAAATATTGAAGGAGTCCATTGATGAGATTTGCTCATATTATGTGGGAAATAGGGAAAACATTGAGATGATGATGGCTGCAATAATATCAAAAGGACACATATTATTGCAAGACAACCCAGGAATAGGAAAAACTTTTGTATCCAAACTCTTTAAAAGTGTTCTTGGAATAGGCTATAGAAGGATACAGTTCACTCCTGACCTTTTGCCTGCGGACATTACTGGAACAAAAGTGTGGAGACAGAGCACATCTCAGTTCGATCTTATAAAAGGTCCAATATTTACAAATCTTCTGCTAGCTGATGAGATCAACAGAGCTCCCCCAAAAACTCAGGCTGCTCTCCTAGAAGCAATGGAAGAAAAGCAGGTTACAATAGAGGGAGATACGGAAAAAATTGAAAAACCTTTCATTGTTTTTGCAACTCAAAACCCAATAGAATTCGAGGGAACATATCCATTACCAGAGGCTCAGCTTGACAGATTTATGATTCAGATTTCATTTGGTTACCCAGAAGACGATCTTGAGGTTGTAAGAAGAAGAAGGATATGGAAAACGGATGATCCAAGCGATAATGCAAGGAAAGTTATGAATGCCGCAAAGCTCATTGAAATTCAGGAAATGACTGAGAATATTGAAGTTGATGAAAAGATAATGAAATACATTTCATCATTTGGCACCATTAGAAAAGACAGAAGGGTTCTTGGTGGACCTAGTCCCAGAGGTATAATTTCCCTGTTCAGATTATCAAGGGGCATGGCACTTGTGAGAGGTAGGGATTACGTTATACCTGATGACGTGAAGGATGTTGCAATACAGTGCCTCTCTCACAGAATAATACTGAAGTCAGAATTTGTGATGGAGGAACTAAAATCATCAGATGTTATTCTGGACAATATGAAAAAACTTGAGGTGCCCAAGTGATTATATGATACCGTCCTGGAATAAACAGGTAATGGCCATTCTTATTCTTTCAGGCACTGTAATAATATTTGGCGTATTGGCAGATATTGAACTCATATTTGTGGTAATGATATTTTCTTTTTCAATCTCAATGCTGATAATATATACAGGGAAAAAAGGTGATTTTTCCATAAAATATTCATTACCCCAGACAGTAAATGTTAATGATATTCTGGATGTAACTGTGAGCGTAGAGGTAACCAAAGGAATAGGAATGTTCAATTTTTATCTCCCTGTTTACAAGGAAATGGAAATAAGAGATGGAACAAATGTTCATATGATTTTTAAGGGCTTCAGGAAAAGGAAAGTTTCCTACACTTATAAAATAGAAGCCATGAGAAGAGGTGTGTTCAGCTGGAAAGAGATTGTTGTTGAGTATTCACCAATATTTGGAAAAGGCGGCAGATTTGTAAGAAAAATAAAAATTCCTCAGAAAATATATGTTCTGCCAAAAATTAGCATTGTTAAGAGAACACAGATTCAATTAAGGTCCAAAACTTTTGTTCCAAGATTTTCATATGCAATGATAGGCCCGGATACAAATGATTTTGAAACAATACGAGAGTACAGCCCAGGGGATTCCTATAAAAAAATAAACTGGAAAGCTTCTGCAAGAAATTTTTCAAAAAATCAGCTAATGGTGAACGTTTATGAAAAGGAGGGCCTGAAAACATACTTATTTTTACTGGATGTTTCATTTTCAATGCTAAAGGGGACAACTTTTGAAAACCCTCTTGAATATGCTATTCCTTTTATTCTTTCTGCCAGCAATTATCTTTTATCAAAAAATAATAGTGTAGGTTATTTTCAACTTTCCGGAAACAACCTTAAGAATCTAGAGTATTACCTCCCATCAACTGGGTCAAATGTCTTTGAACAGATAAGGAAGAGACTTCTTCTTGTTGAGGGTAGGCCAATTACAAGGGATTCTGAAAATTTAATTGACAGGAGAATTATCAATACTGTGATTCAAAGCAGACCAAAAATACTCATATTAACAAACATTGACAAACTGAATCTAAGAAGAATAAGAAACATTGCAGGTAGACTTAGATCATTTGGTGGTGATCTTACAATTATAGATATCAGATACGAGGGCATCATTGCATCAAGAATGGGCGAGGGTGCCGAACTTATTTATAAAAAGGTTGAAAACAACAAATATGGAAATCTTAAGGTGCTTAGTTGGGATCCCTATGAAGAATCATTGGGAAGATTCCTTTTGAGAACTGCAAAATCCTCAGGGTGGTGACATTATGAATAGAAACATCTTATTACTTATTTCAATAGTGTTAAGTTTAATATTCTTCATTTTTTTCTATCTCTCCATTTCCAGTCCAGTAGGATACCTTCTTTTTGTTTTATCATTATTTTTCTTCGTAATTTCAATAATTGATTCCATAACCATGAATTACAAGAAATCTGATCTGAGAAAATTTTCAATTGTAAAATTTATATTTCCACTTTTCTCAGGTGTTGCATTTCTCATGTCCTCAGGCATCATATCAAAAATCAGCGGAATATCGCCTCCCATTGATCCTACAGATGTAAACTTCCTTTCCCTTCTTTATGTATTTCCTTTCATATACCTAATACTTGTCTCCGGTTATGAAACCTCAGGCAAAATTAAATTTCTAACCTCCAGATCTGGATATGAAGAGGATGAAATTCGAATTGAAATGGATGCTTTCTCAGGTCATCTAATATTCATAGCACTTATTTCCCTTGGAACCAGTCTTCTCTCCCTCCTTTTTCTGATTTTGATACCTTCACTGAATATAGGTCTCATACCTGCATTAATTCTCTTTCTTTCTGTCTATCTCATGGCAATAATCCTGTTTTTCAGAAGAGGAGAAATAGACGAGGATTAATGTAAAAAAAAATTTTACGACAATTCATTTATTTAATTAAGATTAAAAAATATGAATATAAGTGTACTTTACTATGGAATACCCATTGCCATAGTAACAGCCTTTGGAATGGAGCTAGTAGCATATCTGCTTCACAAATATGTGATGCATGGCATAGGATGGTATTTTCATGAAAGTCACCACAGACCTCCTGGAACAAGGAAAGGTATATTTGAAAAGAATGACGTTTACTCAATAAGTTTTGCACTACTTGCTATTTTCTTTTTTGTAGAGGGAATTGAAAACATAGCTATGCCATACCTGTGGATAGGCATTGGGATGACAGCATATGGAATAGGATATGCAGTATTTCATGACGTAATATTCCATCAGAGAATTAAGGTAAAAAGGCCTCAATTCAGCAAATATCTGAACAGAATAATAGCAGCCCATGAGATACATCACAGGTACAGCAGAGGAAAAAAGGGTTACAGCTACGGTTTCCTCTATGCATCAAAATTTTACAGCCAACCAGATATAGTGAAGAAATTCCCTGAATACATTAAAGAAAAGGAAGAGAGAAGAACAGCGCCAGGGGGGAAAAAGAATGAAAGAACTTCCTGAGGCTAGAAAAGTAGGAGTAATAGGGGCAGGACTAGCTGGATTGTCAACGTCAGCGATACTTTCAAACATGGGATACAAAGTGGATGTGTTTGAAAAGAATACCTTTCCAGGAGGAGTGGCCTCCACAATAAACGAAGAGGGATTCACATTTGACAAAGGCCCTTCATGGGTAATGATGCCTGAAGTATTCAGAATGTTCTATTCAAAACTTGGTGAAAATATAGACGAACATCTAACCTTGATAAAACTCAATCCCCAATACAAAATATTTTTCGAGGATGGAAAAACCCTCACGGTGCCAGAGGGATACGAAAATATCAGAGATGAGTTTAGTAAGTTTGAAAATATGGGTGGGGAAAAACTAGACCGATTCATAGAAGATTCAAGAAAGAAATATAGTGTGTCACTTTCAAAGTTTCTATGGCACAATTACGAAACAAAGGGGGAATTGTTGAAGTTATTCACAATGGCAAGAAAAGAAAGGATAAAATTAATGGAATCCTATCACAAACACGTATCAAAGTACTTCAAAAACAAGGATCTGCAGAAGGCACTTGAATACACAACGGTGTTTCTAGGGGGTTCACCCTATAACATACCATCAATTTATGATTTAATGGTTTCCGTGGATTATGACAATGGCATATGGTATCCACTTGGTGGGATAGGAAAGATTGTGTCTTCGCTGTTCAGGATAGCAGAGGAGAATGGAACATATTTTCATCTTGGAGAAGAGGTAAAATCTCTGGATATTGGCAGCGGAAAGATGGTGAATGGAATTAACACAATAAACATGTATTACAAGGAAGATTATGTTGTTTCTGCATCAAATTATGCAATGACTGAAACACAATTAATAGATAAAAGATTTACAACATATGATGAAAAATTCTGGAAAAAGAGAACGTGGTCACCTTCTGTAATAATGATGTATCTGGGAATTGAAGGAAAAATAGAAAATCTTGAGCATCACAACCTTTTCCTTATGGACAGGTGGGAAGATCACTTTGATACCATATACAACAAACACACCTGGCCTGAAAAATTTTCATTTTATGTATCAATGACAAGCAAGACTGATCCAAAGACAGCACCCAAGGATCATGAGAGTGTTGTTGTTCTTATTCCTGTCTCTCCAGGGCTAACAGGATCAGAAGATATGTATGAAATGTACCTAAGAAAAGTTCTACTGAGAATTGAAAGAGATACTGGGGAAAACCTGGCAAACAGGATAGTTTACAAAAAAATCATAGGACCTGAGTACTTTAAAAACACATATAATTCCTACGAAGGTACTGCTTTTGGACTTGCCCATACCCTGGGTCAGACTGCAATGTTCAGACCAAAAAACAGAAGTAAAAAACTTATGAATCTATTTTACACAGGCCAATACACAAACCCTGGAATTGGTATGCCAATGGTTCTCATTTCATCAATGATAGTTTCTGAGATGATAAATAACTTCCACATGGGGGTGAAAAAAATTGAGCAGGAAATCACAATACAGTAAAGACTTTGCAAGAATGTGTGATAGAATATTCAGAAAAGGTAGCAAAACATATTATAACAGCAGTAAACTCTTTCCTGCTTCAATAAGGGAAGAGGTTTCAACCCTTTATGCCTTCGTTAGGGTAGCAGATGATCTTGTGGATGCAGTACCTCAAAAAGTTAAAGAATTTATGAACTTTAGAAAATCAGTTGAGGATGAGTTAACAGGGAAAGATTCCAAAAATCCCATAATAAAAAATATGGTAAAACTTGCAAAGGATAAAAAATTCGAAATTACATGGATAATAAAGTTTCTTGACAGCATGGAGATGGACATATACAAAAAAAAATATGATACCATAAATGAAACCATAGATTATATGTACGGTTCCGCCGAGGTTATAGGCCTTATGATGTCAAAGATAATGGGCCTGGATTTCAGGGCTTACCCTTCAGCCAGAATGCTTGGCAGGACAATGCAGTATATAAACTTCATAAGGGATATTCTTGAGGATATATCACTTGGAAGACAGTACATTCCAACAAATGATCTCAATGAATTTGGGCTTGAAAGCCTGACCGTGGAAGAAATAAACAAAAAAAGAGAAAATTTCATTGAGCTTATGAAATTTCAAATATCAAGGTATGAAGAATGGGACAGATATGCAAGGGAAGGTTTCAGATATATTCCTTCAAGATTGCTCATACCCATTAAAACTGCCACTGACATGTACCTGTGGACAGCCAGAAAAATAGAAAAGGATCCAATGGTGGTACTTGAGAGAAAGGTCAAACCGTCAAAGGTAAGAATAATGATGACCGGCATGATAAACACGTTCTACTGTCCTCTGTACAGAATAAAGGTCAGATTGATTGATGTGAGAGAGGATTACAATGAAATTAATATAATAACTGAATTTGAGAAGGCAAAAAAAGAGATGAAACTCTAATTTATTTTTATTGAAAAATAACGGTAGAATATATAATAAAACGATAGCAGAGAGAAATTATAGATAAAATCCTCCATAGGTATTGTGGTTATTCTTCCATTCCAGGAACCTATTGTTAGTATTGTGTGTATATGATACTCCACAACTGGAAGGGATGTCAAAAGGTAATTTACTATTAGAAAAGCGATAAATCCAAAAAGTGAAAAATACCAGAAAAGGTTGCTGCGAAATGCTTTCTGTTTCATTAAAATCTGTGACAAAAGTAAAATTTCAAGTGCTATTAGATCAAGAAAGAGATACTGCTCATTAATTGAAAAAAATATAGCAGGTATTACAAGAATTGCTGCAATTAAATTTACATAGAAAAACCACTTATTTTCGTATGTCTTTTCCTTTATGTATCTTGATAAATATTCAAGCACAAAGAACATAGCAAAAGGAACCACGAAGAAGAAGAGGACCTCTTCAATGGGAAGATCAACTATTCTTATATTAAGGACATATTTTTCATTGAAATACCAGTCCCTGTTGGTTACAAGCATGTCCCAGATAATATAAGGTATGGCCACAGGTAAAATTGAAAGTATAATGACTCTGTATTTCTGAATATAATTCATTTTTGATATGATTGAAAGAAAAAATGGACCTGCAAATACAAAAATATCAATTATAAGATATGCTGGAAACAATTAGTTCATCTCTCTAAAAATCTCTTCCCTAAATCTTTTAAACAATCTCGAGGCATATGAATTATACTCTTTATCATCCTGTAGTACTTTTGATGCCAGATATTTCACATCATTTCTCATTCTTTCAAATTCCATCAACGATGATTTAACATACTGAAGCTTATCTTCTATCTCAGTCCCCTCCCTGATCTCCCAGTGATGATTATAATTTCCAATATTAACACGTTCGTCCCTTAAAAGAAGATAGACAATATCATAGTATATCTCATCCATGGTTTTATTCTCTTCAATGCTAAACATCTTTGTATAAAGTGATAGTTGCTTACTGTGATCATCCATATCTGTTCTCTTAGATGTTTTAAAATCAATAACTATGTATTTACCATTATTCATTTTTGCAACTGCATCAATTCTTCCCTCTATAAGGAGATCAGTATCAACATCCGGAAAAATTTCCTTTGCCCTTCTTATGTATTTTTTTTCTGATGAATTCCAGGTTGCGTTATATATTTTTTTTAGCTCTTCCTCGTATTTGAGAAAATGCTCCCAGGCTTTCCTGTCCTCGTCCTTTAGATTTTCAGGTTTCTTGTTGCTTTTTATATAATTTTCAATCATTGAGTGAATGGAGGTCCCAAAATCAAGTGCTTCTTCCGAACGCCTGTAATTCAATATATAATTCAATATGAATTCATGAATTTTATTGACAGTGGAAAGCATTGAATAAGACACTTTTCTGAAATCTTTTAATTTTTTTTCCATGAATTTCAGCAACCATTGATCAGATTTTTTCTCATCGGATTTCTTCAATTCAAGAAGACTTATGAATTCATTCCTTGTAAATTTGAACTCCTCCATTGTACAATTTTCATTATAATATCTGTTTTTGTTTTTCTGGTCAATTACTATGTATAGGTTGTTTTCAGTCCTTGTCATGGCAACAAAATCTATCCTGGCTTCCTCAGCCTCCCTCTCTTGCAGGCCATATTTTAAATTAAATTGATCACCAATTGCTTCCACAACAAAATCAACAGGCGAAGGGTTCCTTTTCTCTATGGGCAATGGAACATAAACTACATTTTTAAACTGAAGACCCTTTGCCTTATGCACTGTAATTATGTTTATATTACCCTTCTCCTCATTGTCATCATCAGTGTCCATTGCGTTTGGCTGGGATAAATAATCCCTTATATCCTCAAGTGTACAATGATCAATATCACCGAATATTTTTATAAAAACTGAGAGGGAGTCTCGCATATCCTTTGCTGTCCTAAATTTTTTCTCAGACATGATAGATTCTGGAACAATGTATTCATCGAACAACCTTATCACATCAGAATATCTACGGTTGTATTTTTTTCTCAAATTAATGAGATTTTCATTCAGATAGTCGGATGGTTCAAATTTTTTTCCTGAATATTCACTCCTTCTTATTTTATCACTTAATTCAAGTGCCTCCCTGAGATCTATTCCTGAATAAGAAGAATATATCATCCTTATTATATCCTCAGGGGAATCACTGAAAATGCCTGATATGAAGTCCACAATATCATTTCTCTCGTCCTCAAATCCTGTTGAACCGGAGATTTTCCTAAAATTAATGTTGTTTTCTTCCAAGACTTCGGCCATCTCACTTGCCTGATCGTTAGTTCTTACAATTATTCCCACAGGAAAATCTTCGCTTTTCATATTTTTTATTATATTAAGGACGGCCAGTTTCTTTTCATCGCTCTGACATATGTATAATTTGACATTGCCCCCTTCACCCTCTTTGGCTGAGTGTAGATTTTCAAGATCATTTATGTCATCATTGCTAACAAGTTTGTCATTCATGAATGACTTTACATACTGAACAACACCACTGTAAAGCCTCCAGCTGGATGAAAGTACATCTTTTTCATTTGATTTATTTATTTGAACATTAATAAGACCACCCTGAAATCCAAATATTGCCTGCTTTTTGTCTCCAACAACAGTCAAATTTTGCCCACATTTCTTGGCCAATTCCATTTCCAATTGGTTCATATCCTGCATCTCATCAACAAAAACGTAATCATAATCCAGAGGATTCTCCCTGATAATCTGAAGCGCAAAGCTTATTACATCATTGTAGTCCATAGAGTTTTTTGGCTTATTTCTCTCATAATAAAGAAAAGCCTTCACAAATTCCTCTCCAAGTTTTATTATCTCTTCTCTCCTGTAATTTTTAATGCTAAAACCTCTGCTGAATTCGCTGTTCATATAAATTTTCATTTTTTCAGTGTCTATATTTTGTGGATAAATTCCAAAACTCTTAAGGAATCTTAATGCGTTTGTAATCTGGCCTACGTTAATAATGTAGGGGTAAGAGCCGTCTATGTAATGTTTTCCATAATTCAATACACTATTTTTAGTGAAATATTTTAGGAGCATGTACCTGATGAATCTTTCAGGGAGAATTGATGCTTCTCCAAAATTCTCATAAATTATGGATAGGGATAGTGAATGAAATGTTTCAACATCAGGAAACTTAACATTATTTCCCATATTTTTAAAAATTCTATCTTCCATGTTGTCTCTGGCCTTTCTTGTGAATGTAAGGCATAATATTTTTGAAGGATCAATTCCATTATTAATTAATTCAATTACTTTTTCTGAAATCCACTTAGTTTTGCCTGAACCAGGATTTGCAGTAATACATTTTACAATCTGTTCCATGATCAATTAACTTTATCTCAACTTTTTTAATATATTTTATTTTGTTTTTCAACAAATTCAATAAACTTAAAAATATGAATGTATTAAATAATAAAATGGACAGAGAAATAAAGAATGCGCTCGGTGTCAGAAAAAGCTGGCGCCAGAAAATTTTCAGAAAATATTCGTCGAAAACACCTACGGTGAAAATATCAAAAATTCTGGATCAGAATGGAAGAGTTGTTTTGAGATTAATGGATCAGGATGAGAATTACATAAGGAAGGTGGAATTCACACTTAGGGATTATGAATTAAGGGACAGGATCATGAAAATGAAAAAAGACGGAAAGGGTCTCTTCATTAAAAAATTGCGGATTGAAGATGGGAAAAAATACCACATTTCATTTTACGTGATCACAAAGGATGATAAATACACCAGATTGGAAATGGATCTTGATGAAATTCAGGATGAAACAAAAGATATAAAAGCAGAGATCTCAAAATTGAAATATAGTAATAATGAAAAGAACTTTGAGAATGAATCGTCTGCCATTAATGATGCAGCAAAGGATGAGATGCCAGTGTCAAAAAAGAGATCCTGGCCAAATTCATCTGCCTATTCTCAGACATTGCAAAATGTAAAATTTTCAATATCCAAGAAATACAAGGAGCTTGAAGGCATAGAAATATTAAAAAATGAAAATGTTGCATACCCTACCCTTATTTATGGGGCTGGAAATTTTGGAGTCGTTTTTAAATACAAAAAAAATGAAAATTATTATGCTCTTAAATGCTTCACAAGGGGCAGTCAGTATATTGATTACAGATTTGAAAAAATAAGCAAAAATATAAATTCAGCAAAGTTAGATTTTCTTCTTGATTTTAGATATTATGAAGATGGTGTCAGAGTATTACAGAGGCCTTCGGAATATTTTCCCATAATAACAATGAACTGGATAGAGGGTGAAACATTACATTCATACATTGATAAAAATTACGATAAATCAGAAAAAATGAGATGGCTATCCAACACAATAATTGAATATATTTTGAAAATGCAAAAATATAATATTGCTCATGGTGACCTTTCATTGGATAATATAATAATTGATAAAAGAGGTAAACTGTGGCTGGTTGACTACGATGGAATGTATGTGCCTGGATTGGAAAAACTTGGATCTGAAGAGCTTGGTCACGAGGCTTTTCAGCATCCAAACAGAGGAAAATATTACGGACCAAAGCTGGACAATTTTTCCGGGCTGGTGATGTATTCAAACATATATGCAATAAGTAAAAATCCGGATTTCTGGAAATACAACAATCATGATCAGGATAAACTATTAATGGATGGAAACGACTTCAGAAATCCAAAAAAATCAAAGGTATTCCAGAAAATGAAGGAAACGGGAGGAAAAACGAAAAAACTAGCTGAAATGCTTGAAGAATTCTGTCTTCAAACCCCTGACTGGACTGGGATAGATCTTGCAAAACTTTCTAAAATGAAATGATCACCGCAGTCAGATCGTCATTCTTTATTCTGCCCTTTTCCCTCTCCTGATCAAAAAAATTTTTCATATTATAGTTTTCCTTAACCTTTTGAAATCCCTTTACACCATTTGAAATTACATAGTTTGAAAGTGCATCTGTTGAGAGCATAAATTCAGAGAATTGGTTTTTGTTGAATTCAACCGAAACAAAATCAGATCTCTGTTTGTATTCCCTGTTATCAAGTGGTCTACCATAGCCGCTCCATAATAATCTGGGTGTAATGCCAAAGGCTTTGCTGTCTTGAATTGGAAATGAATAAAGTTGCTTTTCCATTATTCCTATGAAGCAGCTATCCCCCACTGAAAATATTTTTATTTTTTCCCCCTCAAATCTGCAGGATATGAACGTTGCATATGACCCTGTTATTGCTTTGTTCTTCACATTCCACTTGAGTTCGTCCCACTTTATTCCATTAAACCATCGGTCCCTTGCATTTTGGAGGAATTTTACCTTATTATCAGTATATTCAAGGTCATAATTTCCATCCACAAATTCATCTACAAGAGATTTGGCCCAGAGGCCTGAGAATATTGAATCGCTGGCCCCATCAGCCACCGCTATACTTTCATCAGAGTAGGAATATGCATCCTCATTCTCTTCAGGTGTGTTTCCAAGTTTTTGAAAAGAAAAAGAGCATATTTCCATCTATTCTACCCTTGTATATGCGACCCTCGTTCCTATATCCAGTAACTTAATCAGATCTTCCAGTGAAGCATTGTATGCATATGCTCTTGATCCATTCCTTACATCAGAATACTCTTCCCTTGCAATTGCCATCATTGACTCAGGTATCACAGTTGACATGTTGAACATCTGTTCTGAGTGTTTATCTGCACTTTTAACCTCCGCAACGTCAACCGGGAATATTATTTTTTTCTCTGAACTGTTCTCAGAGAGATGACAGTTCCAGATCATAACATTTCCGTCATTTGTTGATAATTTCATTATGTCTTCAGCAATTTTTGTAGGGTCCCCGTCTGATGCTCCGCCGTCAGAGATGTTAATAAGAACTGGTGGGAATGAGTCCGGATGCTCCTTGATCCAGGAGTCAATCCATTCCTCTGCCATCATCAGTGCCTTAACCATTGGAGTGTCATAGGCTGCTGCAGGCTCAAACCATATTGGGGTTTCTATTTCTATCTCCTCTCCATCTATGACCGTCTTTCTCTTCTCTGTTCTAATCACATGCTTTTCCATTTCACTAATTGAGATTGGATGATCTGAAATCAGACCTCCTGCCTGGCCACTCTTAAATCCATAACCTATAACCGCAACATCAAAATATGGTCTGATTCCATCAGCCTTTGTACATCTGTTTATGAGCTCATTAATCTGAGAATTAATTGCGTTTGATGCCTCTTTCGCCTTTGAATCGTTGCCACCTGCCATCTTGTGGCTCATTGATCTTGATTGATCCAAAAGAAAAACAAAAAGTCCCGGGTTCCTTCTGCTTATTTCAGCTTCGTAAGTCATTGTTTGATAATTTTATATTATATAAAAATCTTATCTTATTAAAAAAAATGATCATTTTTTATAAACCAGTTCCGTAAGAGCCCCCACTATAATTATAATATAACCTATTATAAATATGCCAGGATATGCAAGAATACCGGCGATTGATATGACCATCATGGTTGTGAGACCTATATCTTTCTTGCTTGTACTGATTATTACACCAAGTATGGCAATTACGGAGAATACCATATTTATAACAATAGTTTGACTGTAGTTATAAACACCGAAGAATGATATTTCATGTGATAATTGACTGACAAATACAGATACAGCAGCTATAATAATATTTATAACAGCACCTATGAGACCTATTTTATAATAAAGTTTCATCAATAGAATATTTTTCTCAATGATATATTATTTTCTGAAATATTTCTTAATTCCTGATTAAAGC
This sequence comes from Caldiplasma sukawensis, assembly GCF_052315375.1. Lineage (NCBI taxonomy): Archaea > Methanobacteriati > Thermoplasmatota > Thermoplasmata > Thermoplasmatales > Cuniculiplasmataceae > Caldiplasma > Caldiplasma sukawensis. The sequence continues at coordinate 9,568 of NZ_JBLSDG010000004.1, read as the reverse complement.
TTATTAATGAGTGTTCAGATTAATATATGCCAGTTCATTTTTTAAATTATGATCGAAGATGAAAAACTTTCAAAAATACTGAGAACTTTGAAAGATGTACTCTATCATAATTTGATGTCCAGTTATCTACCATTTCTTCTTGATAAAAAGGCAGCAACATTCTGGGCTTCCCAACTTGATATACCAAAAAATGGAAAGACCATATTTTTCACATCCTACATGTATCAGATGTCTGATGTTTTCAAAACATATGAAAAATTTACATCTAGCCTGGGTTTTCTTGGTAAATCTAAAATAGCATCAATAGCAGGTACCAAACTTATAAAGAATCAAAAAGAAAAAAGAGACCGTTCTGCTGAAATATTAAGAAAAATTTATTTGAAAATTTCAAATGCATTTCCACAATTATCATATCTTTACGAGGATGAGCCTTACAGCGGTGCTCTTCTATACGAACTTGGATTTATTAACGAATTCAAAGAATATGGAAAAAAACTTAATGAATTCTTCATTGAGAAGGGTGTTGAAATGATAATAACCGTGGATCCTCATACCACAAATGCTTTGGAAAACCTGAAAAAATTAGGCGTTTTCAATATAAAATTTTCACCATACTTTGATTTTATTTCTGGATTAAAGGGTGTGGGAGAATATACACTTCATGATTCATGCTTGTATTCAAAATTCTTGGGAAAACGGGACACCCTTAGGGACATGTTAAAGTCCTCAGGTCTAAATTTGGTTGAAAATGAATTTGTAACTGGAAAAAGTCTATCATTCTGTTGTGGAGCACCCCTGGGTCCCATTGATCCAAAAGTTTCGGAAAAAATTGCAGAGGAAAGGGCAAGGATTCTTAAAAAAACTGGAAAGGAGATTCTTGTTGTTTGCCCTCTATGTTACGAAAATCTTTCCCCCTACACTGAGGTTAAGGATATAATGGAGGTACTGTCATGAAATGGAATGAAATAATAGAAGGTATTAGCAATTCCCACCAGGAAAGATTTGAAAAAATAGCGGAGAAATACCCATATATTTTGAAAAAAGCTGAAAATTTAAGAGATAAAAAAATGGAAGTCATAAACAATCTTGAAAAATATACAGAAATGTCAATGAAATCAGTTGAGAAAACAGGTGGACATGCTTATTTTGCTAAAAATGCAGATGATGCGAGGAAAATAATAGGAAACATTACAGGGAGAGGTAAAAAAATTGTTTTTTCAAAGACTAACGCAGCTTATGAAATCAGATTAAGGGAATATCTTAGTGAACTTGGAAATGAGGTCTGGGAAACAGATCTGGGTGAATTTCTTGTTCAAATATCCAATGGATGGCCCTCACATATTGTTGAACCTGCCATAGATATGTCAAAAGAGGATGCAATAAGAAATCTGAAAAAAATTACAACAGGATTGAATGAAAATTCAGATGTTAAAGACGTTGTTGCTGTGGTCAGAAACTTTTTGATGAAGAAATATTTTGAAGCAGACATAGGAATTACAGGAGCAAATTCAGTTTCGGCGGACACTGGTTCAATTTTCCTTGTTGAAAATGAGGGAAATATAAGGATGGATACAGTGGTTCCACAAATACACATAGTTATTGTTGGTGTTGATAAGATAGTTCCTGAATTTTCAGATGGTTTTGATGAAGTGACAATTCAGGCAGCATATGCAGGACTATTTCCCCCTACTTATATAAATGTAACATCAGGTCCAAGTTCTACGGCTGATATAGAATCAAAGAGAGTTTCACCCGCAACAGGTCCGAAGGAACTTCATGTTATTTTTCTGGACAATGGAAGAATAGAGGCATCAAAAAATGATGAAATCAAGGAGGCCCTCCTTTGTATTAAATGCGGAAGATGTTATTTCTCGTGTCCTGTTTACCGTACCATAGGTAAAGAATGGATGGGAGAAAAATCTCCTTATAACGGACCAATGGGCGTAATGTGGAACTATATTACAAACGGAGACGGCCTTCCATCATTCTACTGTGTTCATTCAGGAGGATGCAAAGAAGTATGTCCTATGGGCATAAACATACCAGAGGTAATAAAGAAAATTAAAGAGAACAGTGGCAGAAAATTATGATAGTTTATATTCCTTCCCCCTCCATTCAATTGTTTTCTTTCTGATGCCAGATAAAAGATTCCAGAAATATACGAATGATATAATCAAGCTTACAAAAAATACCATCAACCTGTTTTCTTTTTCCCTTCTCACATTTATAAGTGTTGATACTAACCAAGGGATGTATCCAATTACAAAAATGTCAGATACATAAATGGAAAGGGGTATAAGGGAGAATAGAAAAAGAATGGTGCCTGTATAGATGAACATTCCTGAAATAAAGGCCATTTTGGAGTAGTTAACGCTTATTGCCATTTGCCTTGTGCTCCATTCCATAAACTTTTTTCGATCCTCGGAAACATGAACTTCAGGGGTAGCTTTTTTTGAGTACCCAATTTTAAAATTGTTTTCTGAACAAATTCCAGTAATGCTGGCATCATCTGAAACTGATTTGCAAAAGGTGTTAAAGTTTTCAGGGAATATTATATCTGAAGAAAAAGCCATTGAACCACCCCATACAAATCTTGAAAGTGGAAATTCCATCATATTTATGCCAAGCATTCCCCAAACCCGTTTAACATAGTTCCAGAATTTTTTACCTTCTGCAGGAATATACTCAGGATAAGTGCTTACTGCTGAAAATTCACCCTTAATTATTGGAGTTACCAGATAAGATAACCAGTTACTTGAAACCATGGTGTCAGAATCAACGACCACAAAAATATCAGTGTTTTGCTTAAAATAATCCATTGCAGTAGCTATTGCGTTAACCTTTCCACTTCCACCATAATCTTTGGAAAGTATTACCTGTATTTCATTTTTAATTAGAAGTTCATGAACAGGATCATGTTCACCATCAATCACGGCCACAAGCCTGTAATTTTTGTATGACTGATTTTTCAGAGCTTCCAGATGCTTCTCAAGACCCGGATCTATTCCCTTACAAGGAAGGATAACTGTCACTCTCTTTCCGTCCATAATAAGATCTTCTTTTTTATTTTCAATATTACGTGTATAAAATATTCTTAAAACCTGAAAAATTGTAATAAAAATTATGAAAATAATATATACAATTAATATTGAAATTTCAGGTATCATATTAGTTTGTGGTCTCTGTCTTCTTCTTTTTTCTTTCCCTTTCCTCTTCCATTTCCCTTGTCATTTTCTTTCCTCTCACTATGTTGAATATATCAGAAAGAGAAAGAACAGCGAATACCATTCCTATTATGAGTGAGAGAAAGAGGAAAGTTTCAATGAAGCCTTCATAGTTAGAACCCTTCAGGCTTGATACAACAGAAATAATAAAGTTGCTTAAAAGTGATAAAAGACCTATAAGTATTGTGTAGACAAAGAGTCTATTCACATGTGTAAAAACCGGTTGCTTCAGACTGTCTGGATGAAATATTGGCATCATGGATATGAGAACTGTATATGCAGCAAATAACAATCCCATTATGGTTCCGTAAAATTCCAAAATATTGGGGTTCGCATAATAGTTTTCAATGTTGCTTTTAAGAATTTCAGCAGCAGGGAGATACAGTGATGTAAAAGGATTGTTTATTAATACTGCCACTAAAACACTAATTAAAAAAGCGTTCCTTGCCCTGTAAAAACTATCAAGCTTGCCCTTTATTTTTATCTGGGCCATGCTTACCTATAGATTTTGGGTTTATAATTTTATAGATAAAGTGAAAAAAAGAACAATTAGAAAAATCGGAATGTTGCAGATTCAAGTACCTGTTCAATGTTTTCAAGTGTTCCTTCTTTATATTCCCCATCGATTAGAATATGGTTCCATTCTATTTCCAGAGTGAAAGTATCCTTATCATTTATAACTGAGAATTGAATTGATTTAATTCTGTCAAGTGAATTCTTTTCTGGGAAACATCTCAGAACTTCTGTTTCCATGTTGTCTGCATCCTTAATATAAGTGTAGTTCAAGAAGGAAATTTTGTAGCCATGTATATCATACTCTCTCAATTTTTTTATTCCCAGAAGATTGGAAAAATAAGACATTAAATTTGAATAATCCCCATCCTTTCTCTCCATGGATAAATGTGAATTGAATACTTTTTTAATAAACTATTGGAAAATATTCTCATTAAAAAAAAATTTACATAATGTTTAATCTCATGAGAAATTTATGATTTATGACAGATGAACTTCCGGAGATTAGAAAAGGGCATCCATATATTATGTATGAGATGCTCAAGGATTCAGAAAATGCAATTGAAAAGGCTTATAATGATGTTAAAAAAGTAGAAGTCTCCTATGAGAATGGAAATTTGACAATAACCGGAAATGGAACCTCTTATCATGCAGGATATATAGGGTCACTTTTTAATGGTGGGAAAAGAAAGGTACAAAGAATACAGTCATATGAACTTAATAATTATTCAAAACCCGAGAAAAATATTATTGCCATTTCCCATACAGGGAAAACAAAAACAACAGTAGATACTTTTAGAATATTCAATGACAGATTGAGGATAGGTATAACCCATGATAAATCATCTCCACTTTACAAAGAGGCAGATATACCTATTTTCATAAATGATAAGGATCTTTCCCTTTGCAACACAAAAGCCTTCTTTGACAATGTTGTATCAACAGCATACCTAATGTCCCTGTATGATGAGCCAGAGGATAAAATAGAGAATTATAAAAACAGGCTAAAAAACGAGCTTCGTAAGGGTGAGGATTTTGCCAAAAAAGCCGTTGATGAGATTGAAGATGAAATAAAAAATATCTTTGTTTTGGGTGCAGGAAATAATTATATTTCAGCAAGAGAAACTGCTCAAAAAATAAAGGAAGCCACACATATACATGCTGAGGGGATAGAACTGGAGGAATACAATCACGGATGCACATCAACAACTGATAAAAACACCCTTATCATAATAATAGGTAATGAGATTGACAGAAAAAGGTCTGCGTCAATAATAAAAGGTATAAGAAGGGTTGGTGCAAGTTCTATCACAATTAATGGGGAGGGTGATATAAATGTGGATATGGATACAAATTACCCCTGGGAAGTGCCAATATTATCAATGCCTTACATGTATTACACTGCATACTACCTTGCATTAAAGGTAGGAGTTAATCCGGATATTCTAAGATTGGATGAAAAAGAATATTACGATTTTGATATGGATATATTTCCACCAGGAGAACATTAATTATTTATTTTTTTGTTTGCCTTCTCTATTTTTTCCTCTATCTTTTTCAGTTCAAACGGATCCAGTGGACTGTTTCTTTTCTGAAGCTTCTTCTTTAGTTTTTCCCTTAACTTTACGTCTTTGCAAAGAGCTAAAGCACTTTCTTCAAATTTTTCCAGTTCCCTCATTTTCAGATCCTCCTGAGTTTGTCTTTAATCAAATATTTCAGTGTTATTTAAATGATTTATTTCTTAAATATCCTTAATCTCAGCATTATTGAGACCTGAAAGTCTGGACTTTAAAATCCCTTTTATTTCGTTTATCTGTTCCTCTGCTTTTTCTTTATTATCAAAATATCCGTAAATTTCTAATTTTAAGATAGGATTTTTAAATTCCTTTGCTTCAGGATGTGATTTGATGAAAAGCTCTGGAAATTTTTTATTGATTTCCCTTATTAATGGCGCAATAGCACTTTCCATTATTCCCTTTATGAGTATTTCCTTTGACATGTAATATAGGTCGGATTCACCAATTACACCATATATCTTATTGAGCATTGATCTCATTTCTGATGGGACTCCGGGAGTTGAGAAGATAAATTTTCCTCCAATCTTTATCAGAAATCCAGGAGCTGTACCCACATCATTTTCTATTATCATTGCCCCTTCAGGAAGCATTCCCATTTTTTTTCTCTCCTCAGTAATTTCCATGTTTCTCCTTAAATATAATTCTTTAAGGATTTTTATAGCATCTTTGTTTTCAGTTATTTTTAAATTAAAAGTTTCTGCAATGGCCTCTGCAGTTATATCATCGTGTGTGGGCCCGAGTCCTCCGGTTGTAATAACTGCCTGGCTATCTTTAAGACAGAAATAAATTGCATCACATATTTCCTCTTTTATATCCCTGCAGGAAACTATTTTCCGAATATAATGCCCTCTTTCAGTAAAAAAAGAGGATATTTCAGTTGCATTTGAGTTAACTGTTCTACCTTTAACCACTTCATTACCAATTGACAATATGGAAATAATCATAGAAATCCTGTTAAATTATTCAGGTTTGCAAGTAAAAAGATCACTATTGCCCATACAATTATAGCTATTATAACATACCTCATCTGTTTTCTTCGATCTTCCATTAAAATAGTAATTACCTAAGATTATAAATAATATTCATGAAAAATCATTTCATAATCACAATATAAATTATTTCACTAAGCAAATTGTATAAATATTAATTTTGTATAATAATTAATGGATCTGTCTTATTTTAGCAGGAAGTCAATATTTACCTATGGACTGCCATTACTAATAATTCCACCTGTACTTCTTGCAATAATAATACTGTCAGGTGATTTTTATTTTCTTGAATATTTCCACGTTATCTCTGGCTCTGCCTGGACAGGAATGGATCTTGTGATGGGGATATTTTTTGCATATATTATGAAAAATGTAACACAGATTGAAAGAGCAGAGATATCAAGAAGACTAATTCCTGTTATGATGTTTTTCATGCCAGCTATTGCAACAACAACAATAACAGCTGGAATTTATACTGCAATGAGTCTAAAGATAAGTTTTTTCAATTATTACTTTATGGCTGTGGCAATTCTTGCCTTAACAATGATGATTCTTGGCCTTCTTATATTTCTTCCTAATGAACTCAGAATATATATTGAAATGTCAAGAGGTGGAAAGAACGTAGACAGAATCGTTAAGCTCACAATGTTCAACCTTAGAATATCACTTATTCAGTTAATTTTGCAAATAGTAATAATTGGATTTATGGCTAATTTTGCAGTGGGGGTATACTGATGACATTTTTTGATAAATTAAAAAATAACAAACTATCTGCCGGTTCAGTTATTATTCCATGGCTCGCATTTATTGCTGCAATTGTTATTGGAAACGTTGTATTCCTGGATTATGTCCACGTATTGACAGGAGCAATCTGGACAGGATCTGACATTTTTCTCAGCATCATACTTGGCAGGGTTGTAAAAACTCTGGGTTCAAATCAAAAAGTGTCTATTGCGAAAAATTTAATCCCCATGACAATGTTTTATATCCCTTCAACTTCCCTGCTCACACCTGGAGCTGGGCTTTATCTGGCGATGATAGAAAAAGCATTTTCTTCTGTGAGTGTTCAGTTTATATATTCACTGATAGCACTTGGAGTAGTTCTTGTTGCAATTTCATTCCTGGTCATATTACCCTCATCTTATAGAATATTAAAAGCAGATGAAAAAGATTCAAATGGTGCCAATAAAATAATAAAAAATCTTGGTTATATAACAACATTTGCAGGAATACAAATGATACTCCAAATAATAATGATAGGCTTCATGGCTGTATTTGTTGTTTACTAAAGAGAGAGAAAGATTTATAGTGAATTTTAATTAATCTCTCCTTATTGAGGAATGTTTACCAAAAATCTGAAAGGGCAGTTTCTGCAATTATAGGCACCCTTTTGCTCATTGCCATAACGGTGGTACTTGTAACCACAATAGGAATATTTATAATAAAAAATGTTCCCTCTCAACCTTCTAGTATTCCCTCTTATCAACTGGTGATGGAAAGGATACCATCAAAGGATACAAACGCAGTCCTCCTTTATGTTCAACAGAATACAAAAAACGTTTACATTGGGAACTTTAAACTTGAAATAATATTTCAAAAATATTCTCATCCCATATATATTAATCTTTATCAGACCAGTTCAATATATGTACCGCCTCTTTATCTTAAATATGTTAATATAAATCCAACAGAAAGAGACACTTTTGAATACCTAAATTCCAGTATGGGATTATGCATTTTCTCACCTTTATCCTTAAATGTATCATATGTTAATCTTATCGACGAAGGTGTTAACTCTGTTGTTGGACAAACAGCGGTTTCAAATCCTTTAAATTATAATCAAACTTCAGGAAATGTATATTCGTATTATTATGTATCAACATTTGATACAAACATTACAAATCCTACTATTTCATATAAATATTCAGGAATTTATGAACTCTCGGATTACAAAAATAATATTACATTTGCATATAACAACTCTGACGACAGCTTTAATATATTTGGTGTAAGTGGACAGAAATATCCATTTTATGAACTTGATGGTGTGAACAACTCATACTGGTTTGAATTCTCTATACCCATTTACCTTCCAAATGAAAATAACGTTACAATAAAACTGTATGATACTGAACCAGGTTATCTCTATCTGATCAATAATACAGGTTCATTTCAGCCATTTAAAATAAATGTTACCCCCAGTGAAAATTTTTCTTCTTCATTCAGTGGAAAAATGTCTGGTATAATTATAATAGATGGCCTTTTTCAGTATAAGTATAGTAATGAAAAAATAGCAGTAAATGTGGAATACTGATTCTTAACCCAAAATTTATAAAATAATTATTAATTCAAGATACAAGCGGGTGTGGTGTAGCCTGGTAACACGCGAGCTTGCCAAGCTCGTGCCTCGGGTCCAAATCCCGGCACCCGCAATAATGAGGCAATTACAATTTTTAATTTTTTGATGTTTCAAGAAATAGTTAATATTTCTAATCTTTTATTTGCATAATTTTTCCTTTAAATCGATTAATATTTTTTCTTCTTTTTCAGTTATTGCTTCGTTAAGCTGTGAACAAACGACCTCATAAAGATCTTTTCTGCTAATAAGACCATTATAAAGGGCATCAGAGATTCTTTTAAATCCTTCAAATGCGTTGTCTATAATTGCCATTATCTCTGCATAACTCACAAGATAAAGAGGTTCATTTGGATCTAGTTTAATGGCCATATCAAATTCCTTTATGACACCGTAATAAAGTCTTAACCTCTTAAAAGAAATTCCCTTATCATAATGATAATCTGGATTGTTGGGATCAAGATTAATGGCTTTATCATACTCAAGTAATGATTCTTCATACCTTTCTAAAAAGGATAATATTAGTCCTTTAGTATAGTAATAATTAGGATTTTCTGGATTAAGACTAATTGCAGTATCAAATTCTTTTATGGCTTCCTCATATTTTTTTAAATTTGCTAACTCAAATCCTTTATTTTTATGGTATTCCGGATTTTGAATGCTATCATAATGGTTAAAACCCTTTTTTTCTTTCTTATTTCCATTCAATATAAATTAGAAAAATTTCATATTTTATAAAGGTTTGTAATAACATATAAATGAAATCATGGATAGTATCCCAAATCTTGTGTAAGAACAAATGAAATAACTCCATCAACAATGGATAAATTTCATGAAACATAAAAGGATGCCTCCTAAGAACAACCCAAGGAGGCAATGAATAATGGAAGAGTTTGATAAAAAGATATG